>JAYUVL010000428.1:0-2145 GCA_043754075.1 Cytophagales bacterium
GGAAATGTAAAAAACCAACTTCATCGGCCTGATCCTCGCATCAGCAGAACGCAGCTACATGGCGCACCCGATCATACGGTGGCCGGCCCTGCCACCATATCGCCTGAGGCGCATCCATGTCCCGCTGTTTGATCAAGTTGGTTGATGGGGGTATTTGCGCAACCGATTCCCTAGATTTTTCAAAATCGGTCCTTGGAATCGGCTTAAAACAGGTTTTGATTGCGTATCATTGCTAGTTCATTCCACCGCTAGCCACATGAGAACCGTTCATCTATTCTGCCTGTTTTTTTTACTCATCATCCGCTGGGCCACGGCCCAAACCTCGATTATACCGCTGGAACAGAACCCAGCCTCGGTGCGCTGGCAGCAGATCCGAACGCCCCAGTTTCGGGTCATCTATCCGGCCGACTTTGAAGCCGAGGCCCAGCGCACCGCCCGAGCGCTGCAAGCAACCCTAGTGCCCACCAAACAAGGCTTTATGCCCCCAGTGGCCCAATCGTTGGGCAAAAAGCCCCGCCGCATTGATGTCATCCTACAAAACCGCACCACCACGGCCAATGGTTTTGTCACATTGGCGCCCCGCCGATCTGAATTTTTTACCGTTTCCCCACAAGACTACAATTTTTTGGGCACCAATGATTGGCTGGAACTGCTGACTGTGCACGAAATGCGCCACGTGGTTCAGTTTGACAAAAGCCGGACCGGTATCAATAAGTTGGCGTATTGGCTTTTTGGGAACAATATGCTGTTGGCCCTCTCGGGCGCAGCGATCCCCACTTGGTTTTGGGAAGGGGATGCCGTGGGAGTGGAAACGGCCCTCACGCCCAGTGGACGGGGGCGCATCCCTAACTTCGATCTGGTTTACCGCACCCAACTGCTGGAACGCGGGGGTTTTGGCTACCACAAAGCCATGCTCCGATCCTTCCGCGATTTTGTGCCCGATCACTATGTGCTTGGTTATCATTTCACTACGTATCTAAAACGAAAGCATGGCGCGGGCATTTTTGGGCCCATCACCCAAGATGCGTGGCGCCAATCGATTGTGCCGTTTACTTTTTCCAGTGCCATCAAAAAGCATACGGGCCAATATGTGCGAAAAGCCTACCGCGCCATGAACCACGAGCTGGATAGCCTGTGGCGCGAGCAGTTGGCCGATCTGCCCCTGAGCAATGCCAATATTTTGGGCAAAAGAAAGCGCAAAACGTTTACCGAATATGAGTTTCCCCAGTACCTTTCAGATGGGAGCGTACTGGCGCTGCGGTCGGGCATTGGGGACATCCAGCAGTTTGTCCGCATCGCCGATGGCCAAGCGAGCGTCATTTTCACGCCGGGCATCATGGCCAGTACGGGCCAGTTGTCGGTGGTCAACGATCAGATCGTGTGGAACGAGTTCCACTATGACAAGCGGTGGCAGATGCAAAATTTTCAAGTGATCAAAATTTATAACCTCAAAACCAAGCAGTTGCGTACCCTGACCCATCGCACACGCTACGTGGCAGCGGCCTTTTCGCCCGATAACCGCCAGATTGCCACCATCGAGGTGAGCCGCGACAACCAATATGCGCTCTGCTTGCTCGGGGCCGACTCGGGCCAAGTGACCCGGCGGTTCCCCAACCCGCTCAATGATTTTCTGGCCATGCCCCGCTTCTCGGCCGATGGCGACCACTTGGTTTGCCTGCGGATTCGCAAGGGGGTGGGCAAAACCATTTTGCGGATCAATTTGGCCACTGGCGAACAAACCGACCTACTTCCCTTTTCTCACGAAAATATTGGCCACCCCGTGCCACACGGCCACTATGTTTTTTACAATTCCCCCTACATGGGCATTGACAACATCTATGCCCTTGACACCCAAACCGGCAAGCGCTGGCAAGTGACCTCGCGAAAGTTTGGGGCCTACAACCCCGCCATTTCCCCGGACGGGAAAAGCATGGTGTTCAATGACTTTCAGGTGAAGGGGATGGAAGTGGCCGAGATGCGCCTCCTTCCCGAACTGTGGACCCCACTCGAGAAAGTGCAAGATCGCAACCTCCGCTATTACGAACCGCTCGTGATCCAAGAGGCCAATGCCAATTTGCTATTGCAGCAACGGGACACGACTTTCCAGACAAAAAAATATGCCAAGTCATCCGGGCTGTTCAATGT
>JAYUVL010000429.1:0-5258 GCA_043754075.1 Cytophagales bacterium
GGGGCCAGCACCTTGGCCAACGCATTGAGTGCCGTTTTGGCTCCGGGTTTCAATTGGGCTTGGTTGTGGTCGAACATCACATCGCCCAGCGTCCAGTCGCCCCCACTGTCTAGCTGCTGCTCCAAACCGCTTAAATCCAACGGGACTTCGGGCAGGGGTGATTGGGTAGCCAAGGTGGGGCTGATCGCCGGGTGCTCGGTGAGTGAAACGTCATCAATGAAATAATAGCAGTCCCACCAGTTGAAACTGCGCTTGGGGAAAAGTTGATAGTCGATCGTGCCAGCTAGGCCAAAAGTGCCGATCACCAACCATGCTTCGCTCCCTTGGGCGATGAAACTGCCCTTTACCTCATGCCACTGACCGGCGGTGGTCACCACGCCATGGTGACTTTCCACACTTTGCAGCGTAATGCCCACCAGTTGGTCCAGTGCATTGCCATTGCTGCTCAATTGTTTGCTGTAAATGCGGTAGTTGGGCAAATCGGCCGCTTTGCTGATCGGCTCGGCGAGGAGAATGGCCCCGATTTTGTCGGTGGCGACGGTCGAGTTTTCGGACCAACTGAACCAAAAGGCAAAGTCATAGCGGCGGCCCTCGGCCAAGGGTTTGGCAAGGCGGATTTGGAGGTAATAGCGGTGGTCGTCGCCATAGTTGCCCCTGGGCGCACCGAAGCCCTTGAGCACTGCCATCCCACTGCCAGTCCGGGGGGTTTGCTTACCATAAGGATTTTGCTGGGGCTTGAGGTAGGCCAGTTTGGGGTGGAGGTAGGCGATCTCACCCGCCACTACTTCGGCCCAACTGTCGGCCACTTGGCCCACTCGCAAGTGGGTGGGCAGTGCACCGGGCCGCCAAATCTCAAAACTGGGATTGGGGATCAAGTTTTCGGTTTCTTGGGCCAGGGCATTCCCAATGCCGCCCAGCAGAAGGGCCCACAGGTATCGGTAGTTGGCGGACATGCGTTTCGGCTTTGATCTGAAGCGAAATGTCAGCGAGCACCTTTTGGTTACACTTTTCGCCTTTTTTATTTTCGGGAAACGTTTTTGGTGCAGTTATACCGGGTGCGGTTTGCAAGATCGACTTTTCACCAGCCATTTACTGTTTTTCGGCCCCCTATCCAGCAAAGTGAGTGGCCATAAAACCACTGGCCTCCAACGTGGAAAAATCACATTTTTGCAATAGATCGTTGATCATGCCTTGCAGCCCCATTTGCCGGCCATCATCGGGCGAATAGATCCGGGCGATGCCATAGTCATGCAGTTCGGCGACCTCGGAAGGCAGAATGGTGCCCCCACCGCCCCCAAACAGGCGGATGTGGCCACTCCCGCGCTCACGGAGCAAATCATACATATACTTGAAATATTCTAAGTGCCCGCCTTGGTAGGACGTGACCGCAATGCCCTGCACATCTTCTTGGATGGCACATTCCACTACTTCTTGGGCCGAGCGGTTGTGGCCCAAGTGGATCACCTCTGCCCCCGAGGCTTGGAGGATCCGGCGCATGAGATTGATGGCAGCATCGTGGCCATCGAAGAGTGCGGCGGCGGTCACCAGCCGGATCTTGTGCCGGGGCTGATAGGGTATGGCTTGCATGGATTTGACTGGTAAGGTATTGTCTTGGGTTGCGTCGGCAAATTACAACCGAATTTTCCGAAAAAGTAAACGGGGCTTCATTTGCTTTTTTGGAAAAGATTGTCTAGCTTTAATGGCTACAACTATTAAAACATACCTACTTATGGAATCGAACCTAATCAACGAAGAAGCCTTGGCTTCTCTGGCATCGGTGGCCCAGTGGGCCATTTATGCCGTGGGTACAGTGGTGCTGGTAGCCAGTACCTTGTTTGCTGCCCATGTACTGGTCACAGCCAAAGAAGAAGGAAAGGGAGCAACAATTTAGCGTGGCCATCTATCGGGTTTTGCGAACTGCCCTGCCCAAGCGGGGCAGTTTTGTTAACGGGCCGACTGTGGTAATTTCTGCCCATTCCGGCGATCCAGCCCCAAAATCAACCCAAAAAAAGCATATTTGCGGCTCAAACGGCTAGCCATGCACGATTCCATCCAGCCTTCCCGCGCGCCCGAGCCAGTGGGAGCCTACCCCTACACCCGACGGGTGGGCAATCTGTTGTTTCTCTCTGGGGTGGGGCCTCGCGAAAGGGGCAACCCCCACATCCCCGGCAATGTAATGGATGAACAGGGCAGGTTGGTTGCCCATGACATAGCAGCGCAATGCCACGCTGTGTTCCGCAACGTGCGTCTTATCCTAGAAGAAGCGGGCAGCAGTTGGGCCAACTTGGTGGATGTAACGGTATTTTTGACCGACATGAAACAAGATTTCGCCACCTATAACCGCATTTATGCCGATTATTTCGCGGATAACCAGCCCTGCCGCACCACAGTGGAGATCAACGCCCTGCCAACGCCCATTGCCATCGAGCTGAAGTGCATTGCCACCATCGATCTGCCATGAACCCCAAAGTCCTGATCATTGACGAAATGCACCCTTCGCTCTCCCCGATGTTGGTCGGCATTGGTTGCCAACCCGACTATCGGCCGGCCATTACCAAGGCTGAATTTCTGGCCATTGTGGGGCAGTATGACGGGCTGGTGGTGCGGAGCAAAATCAATTTCGATAAATCTGTTTTGGACCACGCAACGCGGCTGCGTTTCATTGCCCGGGCCGGGGCCGGCACCGACCAGATAGACACAGGGGAGACCGATCGGCGGGGAATCGTCATTCTAAATGCCCCCGAAGGCAACCGCGACGCCGTGGGGGAGCATACCGTGGGCCTGTTGCTGGCCTTGCTCAACCGGCTGCACTTAGCCGACCGCGAAGTGCGCCACCGCGACTGGCAGCGCGAGCGCAACCGGGGCCGGGAGCTGGGCAGCCTCACGGTCGGGTTGATCGGCTACGGCAACATGGGCCGGGCATTTGCCCAGCGATTGTCGGGATTTCGGTGCCCGGTGCTGGCCTATGACAAGTACCACACCGGCTGGGAGCGCGATCAATATGCCCAAGAAGTGGGCCTTGAGCAGCTTTTTGCCCAAACCGACGTGCTCAGCCTGCACGTACCGCTCACGGCCGAAACCCGGGGAATGGCTGATATGTCCTTTTTTCACCGATTTGCCAATGCTATTTATTTCCTCAACACCTCGCGGGGGGAGGTCGCTCCGCTGGCGGACTTGGCCCAAGGGATTGCCAGTGGCAAACTGCTGGGGGCGGGGCTTGATGTGCTGGAAAACGAAAAACTCAGCACCCTGTCCGAACCGCAGGCCGAAGCTTTTGCCTATCTGGCCGACTCCGAAAAAGTCATTTTTTCGCCCCATGTGGCCGGCTGGACCCACGAGTCTTATCTCCGCATCAATGAAGTGCTGACGCAGAAAATCGCCCGATTTTTACAAAAATCACTACTTTTGCCCTCCCCCTAGTGCTCAAGCACCACTCAGCCCACTTTTCCCAGCAAAAACCGACCTAGCGCCTCATGGCACAACCCAAAAGACGGAGACCCATTGCCGTAGCCGACTACTCACCCATTGTGCTGGCCAGCGATTACCTTTTGCGCTGGTGTTCACTGGGTTTGTACCGCTTGCTTTTTGGCCGGGAGAGCCACTCGTGGGTGTTTATCAGCCTGCAACTTTTGATCACGCTCTTTACGGTTGCATTTGCGCTCTACCGCGAGTACACGTACCGGGTTTCCATCGAGAAAGTCCGCCTGAACCAGGCCGACTTTGGTGAAGTGTGGCAATACATCACCAAAGGGTTTACCCAGCCAGCCCCCTACGAACTGATCGGATCTTCGTTCTCGGTCGTTTTTCGGGTCTTTTTTGTGCTCACTTTTAGCTACATGGTCATCAGTGTTTTTGCCGATTTGGACCAAATCGATTGGAGCAGTTCGCGCAGCAGTAGCTTGCGGACGGGCATTAGTGTTGCTTTCACCGTCACCGCATTTATTTATGGGGCCTTTGTGCTGATCATCTCCTCCATCAGCACGCCCACAGTGCGCAATAAGGCGGCCAGTTTGACCGAACAATTGGCAAAAGGCACCGTGATCATGCCAGATACTGCCACCCAGATCACCCACGAGAGTGGGGTAGCCAACTTGACGGGCAAAGAAGTTAGCGAGAAGCCCGCTTTGGGGGCAGCCTCGCGCGTGGACGTCAACGACAGTGCCATTATTGAACTCGAGGGAGAGTTAAAAAACCTGAGCAACCGGGTAGAAGCCTATATTCTGGAGAGTGTGATGTTTGGGGCCTTGACCTTTTCGGGCTTTCTCACCTTGTTGGCTTCTGATGACAGCCGCCTCAACTATGCCGATATGCAGGCATTTGGGATGATTTTCAAAAAATTGCTGCGGGATTTGTTGGTGCTGGAACTGGATCTCAATCAGGCTTACGACATTTTTACCACTGTGCAATTTTTGGTTATTTGGATTATGTTCCTGACTTTGCTCAGCTCCATGTTCTTCTTGTTCGTGATCGCTTCCCGCATCAAGTTTACCAGTGTGATTGAGAAAGTGGACAATTCCATCCGGCTGGCCCGCGCCTTCAACACCAAAGAAGAGGAAGTATATGTGCTCCACCTTCAGTTTGAGAACATCCCCCGGTTCAAACAACGGTTGGAACAGCTTTCCCAGCGCATAGACCAGCAGATCAAGGTGGCCAATGCCCTTATTGCCGAGGTAAAGCCGGTGGTTTATTACATGGGCCTGTTCCGCAATGTTGGCGTATTTTTGTTTCTGGTCATCATCATCATCAGTTTGCTGTTCTTTAGCAACGAGATTGCCCTGTTTGCTGCCGCGATGGTGTTCATTGTCTATATCTACAAACGGTTTGACGATTGGTACCGCAAGCGGCGCTTGGCCCAAATTTTGGCTCGTGACTGAGGTGCGGTTGTACTGATAAAGGGCAGCACCGCTTCCCGGGCACATCATCGTTGCTTGGGGAATCAGCCGAAAATGAACTTGTCAAAGTTGTTGATTGGCCACAATCGTATTTGGGCCAGTGGTTGTCGGAGCATAAAAGCGCCAATGATGGGTGGCACGGGGGGGACTGAAAAGCTCTTTCTCGCGACAAACATGCACTCGCATCAAATAAAAATCGGTCAATGGCTATTGGGTAGCGCGCCACCCGATAGCCATTGACCGAACTGGCCTAAACTAGTTTAGGATAGGTACATGCTTTCTTTACCGAATTTTTTGACCAATAAAGCGTAGAAGATGGCCCGGTACTTATTCCGGTTGCTGCTACCAAACTGGTCCGCTACTTCT
>JAYUVL010000430.1:0-7544 GCA_043754075.1 Cytophagales bacterium
GGGCAGGCTTTCGCGCACACCGGCCAGGGCTTGGTAATAATTTTGGAGTGCCGTGCCCGAGATCACAGTCTCGACGCAGCCCACCCGGCCGCAGTAGCAGAGCACCCCGTCGGGCTCCAGTTGGTTGTGGCCCCATTCCCCCCCAATGCCATGCCGCCCGCCCAACACCACAGGCCGGCCGTCGTGGCCGCGCACTACCACGCCCCCGCCCACGCCCGTACCCATGATCACCCCAAAAATGCTTTCGTAATGGGGCAGCTCGTCGGGTACAACGCCCATGACGGCTTCGGCCAGGGCAAAACAATTGGCATCATTAGCAATCTTGATCGGTATGCCCATTGCCGTTTCCAGATCTTGCTGAAGAGGCTGGCCGTTCAAGATGGTGGTGTTGCTGTTTTTGAGCAAGCCCGAATAAGGATCCATGGATCCGGGCGTACCAACGCCCAACTGATGGGGGGGCTGCCCCACAGCTTGGGCCAATAAATCCCGGAGTTTCACCATTTGCGCGATCACGTGCTCATAGCCCTTGTGGGCCTCGGTCGGCACCCGTTGGCGACTCAGCACCGTGTTGTTGATCGGATCCAGTACAACGCCCTCTACTTTGGTCCCACCAAGGTCAAAGCCCCAGACATAGGTTGGTTTGATCATTTCAATGCTAAAAAAAGATAAAACAGGTTGTTTAACGGCGTTGGGCTGAGCTATTCAGTCTTGCCGCTGTAAACATCCGCATTTTTGGGCTGAAGGGCAATCTGTTTGAGACAAAAATATTGGTGGTTGAACTTTCGACCGGTCGAGGCAGTGAAGCCCCAGATCACTTGGGTCTTGCCCCCGAACACATCGTTGATCAGATCACGGGTGCCCAAGTGGACCACTTTGCCATCCAGCAGCACCGTAATGCGTTTTTTGGTGGGTTCCCACCGGAAGGAAAAATTGTGCAGGTAGTCGTCCTCCAAATTATAGGCCTCGTCTTCGTCGTGCCACGCAACCTCGTGGTAGTTGGTGCCATCTTCCAAATAGGCGATGTGATCGTAGCTGGGGTCGTTTTGGCGGTAGTTTTGGTAGGTGTCAAATTCAACGGCCACCGATGGCGCAATGAAGGTGCCACCCCGCGCCCATTTGCTCCAGCGGCCGTAGCCCATGCACTCGCCCCATGTGCCATAGGCCTCGAAGCCACGCGGGTCGTCGTGCAGGACGAAGGTGATGCCATCGGCTCCTTCTTCCTTGTTGCCAAGGTAAATTTCAAAATCCACCTGAAAAAAGGTTTGTAAATCGAGGCGGGTCTTGTAGTAGGCCAGTCCTTCGCTGTATTCAACATCGGGAGTGAGTTGGATACAGTCGTTGGGCATGGGCTGGGCATCGCCCATCATTACATATTGCGAGGGCGTTTGCTGGGCCCACGCCAAGTGGTTGAGCGCAAAAGCGAATAGCAAAAGCAACGTTTTGATTTGGTAGGCGTTTAGCATAATCGTGTACATTTGTCGGATAGCTGTTTCGAAACAATGAAATTAAACATTTTCAAACACATAACAGTGTTGATGGGCATATTTTGCGTGGCTTCGTCCGGTTTGGCCCAAAAATCCCCCCCCCGGATTACCCTGGTTTTGGATCACTACAGCAGCAATCGCATTCGCTTGGCGGTTGGCTCGGAGATCTATTACAAGTTGAAAGGGGACAAAAATCTGTACCACGACTACATCGACGAGTTTTGGGAGGCCGATACTGCCGTGCTTCTAGTTCAAGCCAAGGTGCTGGTCAAGCTGTATGAGTTTGACGCTTTCTACTTCCGCCGCAATTGGGTACGGGCGGGCTCGGTGGGCCTCGGGTTTATCGGCGGCGGCTTTGGCTTGGCGGCCATCACCGCGCCCCTGTTCCCTGTGCGTTACTATGATCCGACCGAATCGGCCATCATTGGCGGTACAAGCTTAGTGCTGTCGCAAGCGGTCAAATTGTTTCGGTGGAAAAAGTTCAAAATCCGCAAGGGCAAAAGCCGGATCCGGATCGTGAACACCTCATTTGGGCCCATGGGCTAACCAGTGGGCCCGGCGGATGCACCCTGGCCAACGCGATCAGATGGCGCAAGCTTAAACCCGATTACCAATACCTCGTCCACTTGCTCATTTTGGCCCATCCATGCCTGAAAATTATCGGTCAATTTTTCAATTTGAACGAAAGGGGGAATGCCGGTGCCAATCCAAGAGCAATTGCCGGAACGCACCCGACATCAACTTGCGGTTTTTCGGCCCCCCAAACTGGTCTTGGTAGCCATAGGAAGCTAGGTAGCACATTGTTGGGCTGTCCAACCGAATTTGGTGCGGGGCACGTACTTGGGGTAGTTGGCCATGGTCGTTAGATTGATCAAAAAAGGAATGGTAGAATGAAAAAATTATCCCCTGATCACTAAACCAACTGCCCCAAAACTTTTTGCTGGCCCAACCAGTTAAATCCGCTGAACTCATAAAAGTGGATGGAAAACTATGATGCGTTGGTGGTGGGGAGCGGAATGGGGGCATTGACCACCGCCTGCCTGTTGGCTCGGGACGGCCTTCGAGTGGCGGTGTTGGAACAAAACTGGCTGCCCGGTGGCTGCACCAGTTCTTACTGGCGCAAAGGTTTTGTGTTTGAGAGCGGCGCCACCACCCTCGTCGGGCTGGATGATCACATGCCACTCAAGTACTTGCTCGACCAGATCGGGGTCACTTTGCCCGCCGTGCCGCTGAGCTTGCCCATGCAAGTCCACCTGACCAATGGGCAAGTGGTCAACCGCTACCAAGATCTTGAGCAGTGGATTGGGGAAGCCGAGCGGGTGTTTGGCCCGAAAAACCAACGAGAATTTTGGCAATTTTGCTATCGGATCAGCCAGTTTGTGTGGGAAACCTCGCTACGCCAAACGGCCTTCCCGCCCACCCGCCTCGCGGATCTGGTCGTGTGCGCTGCCCGGGCCACGCCCCGCCAACTTTATTATGCCCGGTATTCACTGATGAGCACCGAATGGTTATTGAAAAAATACAAATTGATTGACAATCAACTATTTGTAGATTTTGTCAATGAACAGTTGCTCATTACAGCACAAAACCATTTAAAGGAAGTCAATGTGCTGTTTGGGGCTACGGCCCTCTGCTACACCAACTACGGCAACTATTACCTGGACGGCGGGCTGATCAATTTGGTCAAGCCGCTGGTCGCTTACCTTGAACAACAGGGCAGTACGGTTTGGTTGCGCCACCAAGTGGCCCAGATCCGGCCCGTGGCCAATGGCTACGAAGCGGTGTGCACGCGCAAGGGCAAAGCCGAGGTGCGGTTCCGGGGCCGGTTCGTGGTGTCGGGCATTCCGATCAACAACACGCTGCCACTTTTTGGCAATGACGAGCGGCTGACGAAAGAGAGCCAAACCAATTTTGGGACGCGGCTGGCCAGTCGGGTACTGCCCTCCCCTCAGCTCAACAGTGCTTTCCAGATGGGCATTGGCTTTCGGCAGCGCCATCGCCTGCCCAGCATCCACCACCAAATCCACTTGGCCACGCCCCTGCCCGAAACCGGATCGGCCAGCATTTTTGTCAGCTTTAGCCACCCCGACGACCCCAGCCGAAGCGACGAACCGGGCCTGGCTGTGGCTTCGGTGAGCACCCACGTTCGCCATCCTGCGGACAACATGGTTTTTGACAAGGCCAAGGTGGAAGCGGCCATTTTGGCGGAGCTAGTATCACATGGTTTTTTTGCCCCCGAAGATGTGGTGTACCAACATTCTTCCACCCCGGCCGCTTGGGAAAAATGGACCCTGCGTGCGCATGGGTTTGTGGGGGGCTATCCACAATACATGGCCATTAAGCCGTGGCAAATGTTGGATGCCCGACTCGATGGCCAGGGTGCCTACCTCTGTGGCGATACCGCCTACCCGGGCCAAGGAATCCCCGGGGCCACGCTGAGCGGGATCATTGCTTACGAAAAACTCAAGCGCGACCATTTTTAGCCACCCGTTGGACGCTGGCACCCATGGCATTGGAGCCAAGCGAGCACCCCCAAATTGACCGGTCACGCATTGGGCGGCAGGGTGGCAACCTGAGCACTTTGCAACAATGGGGAATGGTTGCCAGTCAGACCCAGCATTTTTGGCCATCGCCGGAACCGGGCATTTTAGCGTGTTGCGAACCAACTTGGTGATAGAATGCGCCTTGGAGTTTTCACACTGCTAAAACAGCCGACCGCCAGTTGGGTAATCTAGCGGCAGGGATTTGCCAAACCATTGTACACGGACTGGCCCACCGCGCATGAACCACAACGACAAACTATCCTGATAAGTCCCCTACACTCACCGACCGAAAACTTTAGAGCTGGCCTTCACTTAGATGCCACCCGCCATCTACGGACAGTATTTGACCAGTGGTAAACTTAGAATTGTCGGACATAAAATACACAGCGGCCCCGTCCAGATCGCCCGGCTGACCATTGCGCCCGCCATCCAGCGGCTGTTTGGTCTGGATAAACGATTGGATCGCTTCATCTTGGGAAGCTCGCTGCGACATAGGGGTCTCGACCAAGGCCGGGGCCAGCACATTGAAACGGACGTTTTGCGAAGCATAATAGGCCGCCGCCGATTTGGTGAAACCGATTACCGCCGCTTTGGTCGTGGCGTAAGCATGGGTAGAAAAAAAGTTGGGCGAGGGTGAATAGCCCAGCACCGATGCAATATTGAGGATGGTCCCGCCCTGGCCCAGCTCCAGCAACTTTCGCACCGCCGATTGGTTGGACAAGAACAGGGAGGTGAGGTTGAGTTCAAAAGTCCGGTTCCACCCATCAAGGGGAATCTCATGGAGGGGGCCATCGCCGTAGGGCCGCCCGCTCCCACCCGCTACGTGATAAAGGCCGGTGAAACCACCAAACTCGCCCAGGCAAAAATCAATGGCCTTCTGGGCTGTACCGAGCAGTGACGCATCCCCTTTCATTGCGCGGCTTTTGGGGCCGAGCTTGATCTCCGCCTGCAAACAGCTCTCGGGATTGCGGCCCACCACCACCACCTGTGCACCGTGGTTCACAAATGCTTGGGCGGCCGACAAACCAAGGCCGGTCGTTCCTCCTATCACCACTATCTTCTTGTCCTTTAGCCAGTTCATATCCAATCGGAATACAGATGAAATAAATATTGGCTTCCACTCAATCAGGGCCACTTGGCCGGCTGGAAGCGATCGCAAAGAATACATTTTTTGGGACAAAGACAAACGCACGAACGACTTTCTTGTCTTTCGTGCGTTGTCCTTCGCCAGACGGGCCCGCAATCAGCCCACTCTCTCTGGTTTGGTATCGCGTTTTTGCTGGGCTAAATCTTGTGCCTGCTCCACCCAATGGTCGCGCTCGATGCGGCCCGGAAAGATCTCAATGGCCTCTGTGACCTGCTTGATGTCCCGTTCGTTGAACCGCGCAATCTGGTCAAAAGTATAAATTCCAAGGGCAAACAATTTTTCTTCAATAAATGGCCCGATCCCAACCACGATTTTCAGGTCATCACGATCGGCATAAGTGGCAGTCCCCATGCTGCTGTAATCAAAATCTTTGGCTTTGGCCCGCATCCGGTGTAGGATCGCTTCCTGCTTGCTTATTTCCATGGGACTCCCACTGGGCAGCGCAACGCCACCGTGGATCGTAGTCCCCAGCCGCATTTCGCCAATGGCCAAGTTGAGGCGCGAAATTTGTTCATCGCGTTCGCGCAAGAGGTAGGCCATTTCTTCATTTTGTTTCTGCGATGTTTTGCGCTGGTTTAATTCAATGGTCAATTGCGCCTCGCGGGCGTGTGCCATGAGCTTGAACTGTTCAAACTTGCTCCTGAGACTGGCATAGTTTTCGGCTCCCTGAGTGATCTGATCCAGCATTTCTTGCTCCAGCGCCGTCTTGGCCATCTGCTCGTTTTCCAGCTCGCGCAACAAATCCTTGTACCGTTCATTGGCCATGGCCGTAGCTGATGAGAAAGCCAAATTTGCCGATTCAATATTGTTGGACAACTCACTGTAACGCTGCTCGGCGGTCGTCCGATAGCCGTTATACTCAGCACTGATCGCCTCCATTTTGCGATTGCGGGCCGCGATCTCAAGGTCATATCCCTTTATTTTCTTCTGGTAATCAACCCGTTGTTGGGCTTCCCGCTTCTCCAGATCAGTAAACTTGAGGAACAAACTTTTCCATTTAGGGCTCATCAGCATCCAAACAATGAATCCACCGAGGACAGCCGCACCCAGTAGGAAAAGAATTGACCCCAAAACTGTGTTATAAAATGACATAAAGGTAAATTAATTATTTGTTCAAAAAATTACAGGCTACTGTGAAAAAAAAATTTCAACTCTGCGGTTTTGGTAACGTCCCTCAGCAGTATCGTTGCTGGCCAGCGGCTTGGTATCGCCCGAGCTGAGCACCTTTACTTGATTGGGGTTAAAGCCCAGTTCATCGATCAGTTGCTGCCGCACTGCCCCAGCCCGGCGCAGGCCCAATAGCTGGTTGCGCTTCGCATTGCCTTGGCTATCAGTGTGTCCGGTCAAGGTGATGCTACTGTTGGGATAGGCGGCCAAATACGCTTTGAGCAGTTCAAAATAGGCCCGCTGCTCATCCGTCGTGATCATCTCGCTGCTGGCAGGCCTGAAATATACCAGTTGGGAGGTTTGCAAAACTTTCATTTCCGCTTCGGCATCAGTGGGCTTGGCGGGTTCAGTCCAGTCGGTAATGGTGAGCCCAATGCCCCCCGAGAAACTGGTTTTGCCCCCGGCCAAGTTTTGGCGCTCCTCACCCAGCAATTGGACCCGCTGATCGGTCAACCCGCCAGGAAATAAGATACTAGAAAATGTATTGGCCCGGGCCAAGCCTAAGTTGGTAAAAGTGGTCGAGTTGGTTTCCCCCGGCTCATAGTAGCCCACCACTTGCAATTGTTTGTTGGGGTTATTGGCCAAGAAGCGGCGCAATGAATCCAACAAAAAAAAGGAGGGTTCGGACAGGGACAAGTGGTTGGTCGAGAAACTGGTTTGCAAATCCTCAGCGGCCGACATCAGGACGTTGCCTCGGTAGCGTATGATCAGCGGTGCCGTCTGGGGGGGCAACGCCTCATTGGGCTTGGTGACTTTGGCCTCATTTTCCCATCCACCACAAAGCTGTTGGGAGTCGCACGTAAACCAATAAGAGCCGGCTACTGTCCAAAAAGCTAAACTGATGCTAAAAAAAATCGTCCAAAAATTCATCGGGAGTTCATTATCAAATGAAAAAAATTTGGTTTTGGATCTTAAGGATTAATTTGGTCGAATACTACCAAATCCAATTCCATTTTGCAAAAAAACTTACATCTTTTTTATGTTTATTTTTAAGAAAAAAGAAATAATCCTATTAATTATTCTCTCCGGTCAAACTTTGGGTTTGGCGTATGGACAAAATTATGAAGTTGGATTTTTACGACGATCCAAGGAAATTATTTATCATACTGCCAATTTTTATCAGCCCCCTTCGGTCAACATTGGCGACCCCGAAAAATACTACTGGCCCAAGGCCATTGCCCGGCTGACCCAAAATGGGGAAAC
>JAYUVL010000431.1:0-2752 GCA_043754075.1 Cytophagales bacterium
CGAAAACCACTTTCCTTTTATATCGAGAAGTACGGCACTCCCACTTACGCGGTCAGCAAGTTGTATCTCTTAATGGAAAAGCAGCACAACCGGGGGCAAGATGGGGCGGGAGTAGCCAACATTGTGATCAATCCCAAGCCCGGCCTGCCCTACATGCACCGCATCCGTTCCATCAAAGCCCAACCGATCCCCCATATTTTTAAGAAAATGGGGAAAAAATTTGGCAAGGCCCAAAAAAAACATCCCGATAAATTCAGCAATGCCGCTTGGTTAAAGCAAAACGTGCCTTTTATGGGCGAAGTTTGGCTTGGCCATTTGCGCTACGGAACTTATGGCGAGAACAGCATCGAGAGCGTGCACCCATTTATCCGCCGCAGCAATTGGCGCAGCCGCAATTTGGTGGTGGCGGGCAATTTCAACATGACCAATGTGGATGATCAATTTGATAAATTGGTCAAGTTGGGCCAACACCCCGAGGCAAAAGCGGACACAGTGACGGTGCTGGAAAAAATTGGCCATTTCTTGGACATGGAAAACCAGCGGCTGTTTGACATGTACAATGAGCAGGGTTTCTCAAACCAAGAAATTACCGAACTGCTGGAGAAAAACATTGACCTGCACCGCGTTTTGCAGCGGGCTTGCAAAGATTTTGATGGAGGCTACGCCATGGCGGGCCTGACTGGCTACGGTGCCTCGTTTGTGGTCCGCGACCCGGCCGGCATCCGACCAGCCTATTACTACGCCAATGACGAAGTAGTGGTGGTGGCCTCGGAAAAGCCGGCCATCAAGACTACCTTCGATTGCCAATATGAAGAGATTCGGGAAATCACCCCCGGCTACGCCTTGATCGTCGGCAAAGATGGCGAATATGGGGAGTATCCCATCACGGATCCACTGCCCAAAAAAGCTTGTAGTTTTGAGCGGATCTATTTTTCGCGGGGCAATGACCCAGAAATTTACCAAGAGCGCAAAGAACTCGGCCGACTGCTGATCAGCGACATTCTGAAAATCGTCGACTACGATCTGAACAACACTGTATTTTCTTACATCCCCAATACGGCCGAAACCGCCTTTTTGGGCCTGATCAAAGGGTTGGAAGACTATCTGATCGGCCAGCGCCTCAAAGCCGTCCGTGAGTGGAAAATGAAAGGGGCTGAACTGGAAGCGGTGCTGTCCTTTCGCCCCCGGATCGAGAAACTGGTGATCAAGGATGCCAAGCTCCGTACCTTCATCACCGACGACGCCCACCGCGACGAACTGGTCGGGCACGTGTATGACACCACCTACGAGGTGATCCGCAAGCGGCAGGACACCATCGTGCTCATCGACGATTCGATTGTGCGGGGCACCACGCTGGAGAAGAGCATCATCACCATGCTCGAAAAGCTCCAACCCAAGCGGATCGTGGTTGTTTCGTCCGCCCCCCAGATCCGTTATCCCGATTGTTACGGCATCGACATGTCCCGAATGCAAGACTTCGTCGCTTTCCGGGCGGCGTTGGCCCTGCTCCGCGGCACCAAAAAGCAGTATTTGCTCGAGGAGGTGTACCACAAATGCGTGGATTCGTTGGCTTTGGAACCGAGCAAGGTCACTAACCACGTCAAAGAATTGTACGCACCGTTCACCTACGAGCAAGTTTCGGACAAAATAGCCGAGATCGTCCGCCCTGCCAATGTCATCGCTGAAGTAAAAGTGCTGTACCAAACGGTGGAAAACCTGCACCAAGCCGCCGCTGGGCACACCGGGGATTGGTATTTTACCGGGGATTACCCAACGCCGGGTGGCAACCAAGTGGTCAACAAAGCGTTTATCAAGTTTATGCAGGGGACATCTGGCCGCGCTTATTGATGATATTTACAAAAAAATCCAAAATAACAGACAAACACTACCCAAAAAACGATGGAAACTACCCAAATTATGTACACCACCACTGCCTCGGCCGTAGGTGGACGATCGGGCCACATCAAATCGGCCGATGGAACGCTTGACATGGCCATGCAAGTACCCACCGAACTGGGCGGGCCAGGTGGGCCGGGCACCAATCCCGAACAGCTTTTCGCGGCCGGCTACGCGGCGTGTTTTGGGGGTTCGATCCAAGCGGTGGCCAAACGGGAATACGATAAAATCACCCAATCGACCGTCACCGCCCATGTGAGCATGTTGCAGGGCTTTTCCATCGCAGTGCAAATGGAAGTGCACCTAGAGGGCATCGAGCTCGCGCTGGCCGAACAGATCGTCCACCGCGCCCACATTGTGTGCCCCTATTCCAAGGCCACCCGGGGCAACATCGAGGTGAAAATAACCGTGGTTTAGGGCTATACCCATTCCTAGGAGCGACCAAACTGAGATCCCATGAAGACAAAAAGGGCAAAAATTGCGGTGTTGCGGAAATCATTGCCCAACAGATTACGCTTTTAGACGACAAAGAACATGAATAGCAAAGTTAGTTATGAACTGGGCGAACACAAAGGAAAAAAAGTTGTTTTCATTCGCTTTGTTCGCACTTCTGCGCTTGATACTTGGGTGCGCACTCTTGTGGGCGCAAAGTGGAGCCAAACCCAAAAAGCGTGGTATGTGCTTGATAACCCAACA
The DNA here is from genome assembly GCA_043754075.1 of Cytophagales bacterium. GTDB lineage: Bacteria > Bacteroidota > Bacteroidia > Cytophagales > Thermoflexibacteraceae > JALONO01. The sequence goes on from JAYUVL010000431.1 coordinate 2,593, forward strand.
TATAGGCAACAGTTTGGCTTGCCTGCCATGCCCATAGTAGACAAGGAAGCCTTGAGTCCTATTCATGAAGTCAATCGCCCTGCCATGGAACGATACATAGAAACTTTGCAACTGAAAGGCTACAGTCCTAATACTATCATCACTTACCGAAACGAATTTG
>JAYUVL010000432.1:0-16346 GCA_043754075.1 Cytophagales bacterium
TGACAATGAAGTCTTTATTACAGAGCCTTAGAGCGAAAAGACTTACAAGCGCCTAGAAGAATTTGGGATCAGAAAATTAAAAATGGATATGATTTCCCATCGTTTGGTAAAAGTGGTTTTGCCCACGGGTGAAACCGAAATTTTGATAACAAAGTTGGATAGTTCATTCACTATCAGTGATTTATCGGAACTATATCGTTTGCGTTGGGCCATAGAAACTTGCTTTTTTTGTTTGAAAAGCCATTTTATGTTAGGGATATTTTCGGGCTATTCGGAACAGGCTGTTTTGCAGGATACTTGGGTAAATTTGTTGTTTTACAGCATGCAAAGTATTACCAATTTGCAAGTAAATTTACGAGCCAAACAAACGAGCCAAAAGCGAAACAGCAAGCCCTCAAAAAACAAGAAAAAAGACAATCACGGCTACCAAGTGAACCGCAATATCGGGGCTGGGATTTTGCGAAATTACTGGTTTGATTTGTGGGAAAAAAGGGGGAAAGATCTGGAAAGCGTATTGGAAGAAATGCAAGTTTATTACCGGCAAAACTGGGCCGAGAGGCCGCCCAGAGCAACAAGCCCATCAATATGATGAGACGGGAAGTGTAAAATTTCATCATTAGCATTAATTGTTAGTAAGATTAAGGAGACAGAAATAAAAGAATGATTAAAAGTGGACTAGGCCGTAATTTTTGGGCGTACCTCAAACCACACCATAAAATATGGATAACGGCACCGCGCATCGATGTAAGGTTGATTGGGAAAGTTTTACTTGAAAACTTGGCCTGAACTAGGGGTCAGGTCATGTTTGGGGGTAGGGTATTTGCATAGGATCATGGTTTAGTTTACACTTGATAAACAAAGATAAAAAGCCATACCGAGAAAAAAAATAAATTTTTAAAATATTTATGCCTCTGATCAAGGGTTTTATCCCGATTCTCAACTTGGTTAAAGCTGTTGTTTCAAAATATTGAATTAAATTGACCCGTTGAAACAGCTAACTGCCTAGGGTGTTGTTTTCAATCGTTTGCCACAATATCTACTTTGTTTACCAGATGAATGATCCAAAATACAATGTCGTTTCTTTGTTTTCTGGGGCCATGGGCTTGGACTTGGGCTTGGAGCAGGCCGGTTTTCAAGTCAAAGCGTGCGTGGAAATGAATAAGCTTGCTTGCCAAACCATCCGGGCCAATACCGACATTCCCGTGATCGAGGATGACATCAACCAAGTCTCGGCCGAGCGTATCTACGAAAGTGCTGGCCTTGGCAGGGGGGAGGTGTTTCTGGTGGCGGGTGGCCCGCCGTGCCAAGCATTCAGCACGGCGGGCAAACGCAGGTCATTGGATGATTTCCGGGGTAACGTAATCACAAACTTCTTGCGGGTGGTTGATGAATTGGCCCCGCCCTATTTCATACTTGAAAATGTTCGGGGCATTTCATCGGCCGCGCTGAATTTTGTGCCAGAAATCTATGAAGCCGAATACCAGCATATTATTCAAGAAAAAGGCAGTGTTGTTTATTTCTTGGGCCAGGAATTTGCTAAGCTGGGTTACAACATAAGTTTTGGGCTTTTCAACAGTGCCAACTATGGGGTTCCACAAGTGCGGGAGCGCCTGTTGATGTTTGGCAGCAACACTCAGCGCATTCCCCTGCCTAGCCCCACTCACTCTCGCTCAGGTAGCGAGACCGGGGAAAGCTGGACTACCATTCAACAAGCGTTCACGGGATTGACAGCGTGTGATTTTATCAAGATGCCTGAAAAGACTGCTCGTTATTTGGCCTATTTGGGTGAAGGGCAAAATTGGCGCGATCTCCCCCCAGAATTGCAAAGTGTGGCAATGGGCAAATCATTTGAGCTGGTAGGGGGCAAGACGGGCTTTTATCGCCGGTTGGCTTTTGACAAACCGTCGCCAACTTTGGTCACCAGCCCGACTATGCCGGCCACTATGCTGTGCCATCCAACGGAGATGCGCCCATTGTCAGTTCAGGAATATGCCCGGATTCAACAATTCCCTGACCACTGGCAGTTTCAGGGCAAAATCTTGGATGTTTACAAACAAATAGGCAATGCGGTTCCAGTGGGGCTGGGCTATGTAGCTGGCAAAACGGTCATTGATTTTCATGAGGGCAACTACGATCCGAAACGAGAAAAAACCAACAAAATCCCCTATTCTCGGTACATCGACTGCGCCGACTTTGAGTTTGTCCCGAAATTTAAGCGCCAAATACAGAAACTAGCGTGGGAATCATTGACCCTATGCTAATCGATAATCACTTCTCAGCCATTCCCTTGGTAACAAAATGAACAAGTTAAGTTTAGATGACATTACGGCCTACGTGGCCAACAACATTGGGGTGTTTCACCAAAAAAGAATTCAAAGCTTGGATCGGTTGAAACTTACCGATGTGCTAAAGCGGAAAACCCTTATTTGTTTAAAGCAAAATATCTGTTGGGGGCCGATCAGATCGTCCGGGCTTTGGTTGATGCTCATATTTCTTCCAACGAAGAAACCATCTTTGGTGACTGGCTAGAGGGACTTGCCATTTTTGTCAACACGCGGGTGTTTGGTGGCCGAAAATCTGGGATCACGGGAGTGGATCTTGAATTTGATCAACAAGGCAGACGTTACATAGGCGATCAAGTCTGGCCCAAATTGGGGAAACAGCTCGCAAATAGCCAAAATGATCTCCGATTTTAAAACTGCCAAAAAAACGATTCGCACCAGCAATTCCCAGATGAATATCACCGCGGTCAATGGTTGCTGTTACGGCAGGGATCGCAAGCCCGATAAAGGAGACTACTTCAAATATTGCGGGCAAATGTTTTAGGAATTTATTTCGGGGGATCCCGATTTGTATGTGAAACTCATCATACCCATTGGCTATCAAGCCCGGGAGAAAAACGAGGAGTTTCTATTCCTGCACGCGCAAATGATCAATAAGTTCATTTTACAGTTTGCAAGGGATTTCTGCCAGCCAGATGGGGCAATAGACTGGGAAAAACTGGTGCAACTGAACTCGGCCAGTGATGAGGCTGGCCAAGCTTAGCCGGCTTGCTGCAGCAAATTCTCGGGCTCGGTGCGGATCAGGGAACAGTGCCACCGCGATTCTTGCCAGTCATTGCCCACTTTTTTCCAAATAATGGTTGCCACGCAATAGAATTTGCCCACAAAACCACCTACTTCCAAGTTTTGGCAAAAATTTAATACCGAGTAACCCATTTCTGGGGTTTGGAGGGCTTGATACCCGAGGATATCGGAACTGGTTTGGGCTTGCATGGCATCCAGTTTGGCAAACAAACTGCGAAACCAATGTTCCCATTCTTGGCGGTTGGCCACCACTACATTTTTACCCTGGGGATCCAGATCGATGATCCCAAAATCATCATCACAAATCTGGGCCAATCGGTCAAAGTGGTGCGTACTCACGCACTCCAACATATCAACCGTTAGCCCGAAAAAAGGGTGCTGATAAAAGTCTTCTTGAGCCCTAACATTGGTCGAAACCTGAATCATTTTAAATGCTCAAATAAAAGGTACAAAAAGCCGCGCAACTGATTAAGTTGCGCGGTTTTGATTTAATTATTAAGCGTTGGCAAACTTAGTCTTTTCAGCTTCAGTAGCACCTTTGGCAATGCTGTACACTACCAAACCGAATCCGATTTTGTTGACGGCATCAGCAATGTTATAAGCCAAATCTACTGGTGAAGCCTTGGTCAAATCTACACCTTCTACAAAGCCACTCAGCAAGTTGCCGGGCAACAACATGTAACCAATTGGGTAAATGGCCCAGCCTACCAACGTAAACCAACGCAAGGTGCTGTAACCAACTTTGACGGCATCACTATTTGATGCTTTAGCCAACTTTGCAGCTTCACCAGCGTAGATTTCATAAATGATCAGGGCCCAACCTAACGTTGAGATAATGCCCCACATTACGTTTTGCTCTGGTACTACGGCCTCACCAATGTAACCAGCTACCAGCATGAGGATGGAGCCTGCTAGCAAGCGCATCAACATTCCGACTGTCGCCCCGGTAGGCTTGAGAATCAGGTAGTACTCAATGCACATCAACGGTACGGTGAGTGTCCAGTCAATGTAACGGAACTGGGTGGGCGAAGTGTTAGTTTCCAACCATACGCCGCGCATGTAATAATAATGTACTGCTGCAATGAAGGTGATCAAAGCAGAAATCAACAGGGATGTTTTCCATTTGTCGTTTACAGTGCCGCGCTCTACAATGAAGAAGATGGAAGCTGCCAACATGGACATGTATCCTGTAAAAAACGTGAACCCGATATAATCTCCAGACCGGAGTGTAGTATCGAGCAGTAGACCTAAGTTGTACATAAATGGATGGTTAAAGGTTGTAAAATTTTTTGTGAAACATTAAAATTGTTTTTGTAAATAACACTAATCAACCCATGAACATGGTGTGACGAAATAAGGTTTTGCATTTTGCTGAAAAGTACAAAAGTATTTTTGCAAAAACGTCGTTATCAGTGCATTTTTTTTTGGTCAAACCATTTCCGCATATTTACATGAGAAATGCCATTTCGAAACCGAGCTAGATTTTATTTTTTTGGCACAATATTTTTTTACTTTAACTATTTATTTACTTGGAAATAAATAAATAGTATATCTTGTATAAAAAATTGTCTTTTCGGTGAATATCTAGAAAAAAGAACTGCAATCGCTTGGTTTGGTGGCGTATGTAATTTTTTCCTTGGTTTGGCGTTTTGAAATCAACTTATCAAACCAGTTATAGCTATGAGCACTTTACGACAGAGGAAGGCGGATGTTTTCCTGAATTACCTGGGCTTAACGTTGGCGCTAACCATGTGCCTCACGAACCTTGTGCAAGCCCAGACGCTCGGCCATGTCCGGGCCTTTGCCGATGCCCTCACCTTTCCGTTCCCAGTTGAGATGTTGCCCGCCAACGACGGCACTGGCCGAATGTTTGTCGTGTCGCAGAACGGGATTATTTCGGTCTTTCCCAACGTGCCCACCACCAGCTCGGCCCAAGTGTTTCTCAACATAGGGCCGAGTGGCAGCAACAACCGGATTGTTTTTTCTTCGGGCGAAGAGCGGGGTCTGCTGGGCATGGCTCTGCACCCCGATTTTCGCAACAACCGACAGTTCTTCCTCTATTACACCACCCTCAACGCTGGCATCACTCGGATGGTGCTGGCCCGCTACTTTGTTGATCCAAACAATGCCAACCAAGCCCTGCTCACAGAAGAGCGGCTATTGGTTTTTGATAAAAACCAAAACAACAGCAATCACAACGGGGGCAAGATTGCCTTTGGTCCCGATGGCTTTCTTTATCTGTCCATCGGCGATGGCGGCGGCGGCGGGGATCCCCAAAACAATGCCCAAAACCGCAATGTCCTTTTTGGTAAAATGCTCCGCATTGATGTCAACGGTGACGACTTCCCGGCTGATGCCAGCCGTAACTACCGCATCCCGGCCAGCAATCCGTTTGCCAGCAGCGGCGGCTCCCCCGAGATTTTTGCCTGGGGCCTGCGCAATACTTGGAAATTCAGCTTTGATCGGGTAACGGGCCTCATCTGGGGCGGCGATGTGGGCCAAGGAAACCGGGAGGAGATCAACCTTGTGACCCGAGGGGGCAATTTTGGGTGGCGCAAGTATGAGGGCAATATTACCTACAATGCAGGTGACCCGATTCCCAGTGCCCCGGCGGCTACTTTCCCCGTTTTTGATTATAATAGTAGCGGTGCCTCGATCACGGGCGGATACGTGTATCGGGGCACTGCCATCCCCGACCTCGAGGGGCGCTACGTCTATGGCGACTATGTGCGCGGCACGATTGCTTCATTGGCCTTCGATGGTGCCACGGCAACCAACACCAACCACTACGTTGCCACCGATGGGGCCACTACGATCAACATTGCCAGTTTTGGCGAAGATGAGCGCGGCGAACTCTATTTCATCGGGCGGAATACTAGCCGGATCTACCGCCTGACCAGTACAGCCAATGCCCCATCGGGCCAAGCTGTGCAAGGCTTCGGCAAGTGGGCGGCCTTGGCCACTGGCACCAATGGTGTGGTGCGGGCGATCATCACCGATGCCATCGACAACGTATATGTGGCCGGGAGTTTCAATACTGCCGGTGGGGTTCCGGCCAACAACATTGCCCGCTGGAACCCCAATACAGGATGGGCTGCCTTAGGTACTGGTCTCAGTGGCACGGTCAGTGCGTTGGCGTTCCGGGGCAGTGATCTGATCGTGGGGGGAGCCTTCGCTAACGCGGGCAATGCATCGGCCAACAATGTGGCCGTTTGGAACGGCACCAGCTGGGCGGCCTTGGGAACTGGGGTGGACGGCCCTGTCCGGGCATTGGCCGTCAATGGATCCGATGTTTTTGTGGGCGGCGCATTTGCATCGCCCAGCAACAACGTGGCCCGCTGGAATGGCACGGCTTGGAGCGGGCTGGATGTAGGCACCAACAATGAAATCCGATCAATGGTGTATGATGCTGCCCGGCAAGCTTTGTTGGTCGGGGGTAACTTCTCCCTCGCCGGCACTACCAGCGCGGCCAGTGTAGCCAGTTGGAGCAGTGTCAATGGCTGGCAAGCATTGGGGAGTGGATTGGGCGGCTTTGTCAATGCTCTGGCGCTGTTGCCAAACGGAGATCTGGTGGCAGGCGGTTCTTTTACAACCGCTGGTGGCAACAATTTTAACCGCATCGCCCGCTGGAACGGGACTGTGTGGAGTGGGTTTGCCGGTGGGATCGGTGCGACGGTCAACGCCTTGGCCGTTAGCCGGGGCCGTTTATTGGCCGGGGGCCTCTTTGCCCTGGCCGACGGGCGCGTGGTCAACAACGTGGCCCTCTGGGATTCAGCGGCCGGCGGTTGGAACGCCCTCGGGCCCGGTACTGCGGTGGGAGTCGATGCCGGGGTGAATGCTCTGGCCGTAGTGGGCAACTTTGCCTTTGCCGGGGGCGGACAGATCAACGCAGGGGCGCTCACCGTTAACAATATCGCCAGACTCGAACTGCCCATTATCTGGAACAATGGTTGGACACCCGCCGCCCCGATCGCGGGAGAAAATGTGGCGATTATGAGCACCAACCCCACCCAACCGGGGAACTTTGTTTGTAATGACTTGACCGTCAACAGCGGGGCTGTGCTCTCGTTGGGAAGTGGCCAAGCGATTACAGTCAGCGGCGCATTGGACTACTCCGGGGCGACCATCGAAGTGCTCACGGGGGGCTCCTTCGTGCAGGCCAGCACCAGCATTGCCGTGACCACTACTTCCACCAGCCGTTTCCGGGTGGTTCGCACCGATGGCCGAAATGCCATTGGCTACAACCTGATTTCCAGCCCAGTGAGCGGCGAAACCATCAACAGCATTGGGTTAAACACCTATCCCAACAATCGCTTTCGGTACAGCCCAGTGCCAGTGGCGGGCCAAACTTGGGTGTCCTTGGCGGGTACTGCTCCCTTGGTGCGCGGAGTGGGCTACACCTACATTCCAGCTCAAGGATCCAACAACACCATCACTTTTGAAAACACGAATGATGGATTGGTGGGCCAACCCGGTAATGGCAACGTGAACGTGCCCCTTACCTTTGCGGGCAACAATTTCAACTTGATTGGCAATCCTTACCCAAGTCCGATCAACTTGCTTTCTTTCCTAACAGCCAATGCCAGTGTGATCTCCGGCACTGCTTGGTTCTGGCAGGACAACAACAATGGCACTGGCACCGGCACTTATGTTGCCCACAACCTAGTTACCCCCCCGATTCAAGTAGCGGTGGGACAAGGCTTTTTTGTCTTGGCCAGCGCCAGTGGCAATGTGGCATTTACCAACAACCTGCGGGCCTCGGGCACACCAACATTTTATCGGACTGAGGGCGATATGGAACGTTTCCGCTTGGGAGTAAGCTCGGCCAGTGGTGCCGATGAGCTTTGGGTGGCCTTTGCGCCCCATTTCACCACTGGGTTCGAGAAGGGCTTTGATGCCCAGAAGTTTGAAGGATCGACAAGCCTGTCGCTGGCCGCTGTGGTGGGCAACGAACGGCTGGCCATTGCCGCCCTACCCAACGATGACGGGTTTGAGCTGCCCCTGGCCTTGTTCGTTCGGCAGGCGGGGGAATATCATTTTATTGCCCGGGAAGTGGAAAATCCTGCCAAACAAAAACTTTTTTTGGAGGATCGTCAGACCGGTGAGTTCTACTACCTGCAAACAGGCCGTAGCCACCCGCTTAACCTGCAAGCGGGCCATTACCGCGACCGTTTCTACCTGCGCTCGGCCGCCGAAGTGGCGGGACAGGTTTTTCTAACGGGCGAAACTGCCGGGGCCTATGCCTTTGGCCGCGACCTGTTTGTGGAAACCAGTGAAACCGCTGAAGTTATGCTATATAATATGTTGGGCACTGAATTGCTCCGCTTTGGTCAGGTTCCAGCGGGGGGGCTGCGCCGCTTGGCCGCCAATGTGCCCGCGTCGGGTGTGTATGTGGTCAAAGTGGCCACTGCCTCAGGCTCAGTGGAAAAAAGGGTTTGGTTGGAGAAATAATGCCCCATCATGAGAAAACTAAGTCGGCCTATTTGAAAGTGGCCAAATCTATCAGTTCCGACCATGAGTATGGCCGCGTCATGCGGGCCATTGAGTAACCAGCCGATAAAACAAAAGCGCACTTGGCCAATCGGTCAAGTGCGCTTTTGAACGTTGTCCCTTGTTTAAATTACTTGCCATATACATACCGCAGGAATTCTTCCCGGGTTTTCTCATCGCTGAACTTGCCGCTGTAGTGCGAAGTAATGGTGCTGCTGTTCACATCTTGTACGCCACGCGAGCATACGCACATGTGTTCAGCATCCAACAGCACGGCCACATCCTCTGTGTTGAGCACTTTTTTCAACTCCTCGGCTATTTGGTTGGTGAGGCGCTCCTGCACTTGCGGGCGGCGCGAAAAGTACTGCACGATCCGGTTGAGTTTGGACAGCCCGATCACTTCGCCGCTGGAAATATAGGCCACGTGCGCCCGACCAAAAATGGGGACAAAATGGTGTTCGCAATTGGAATAGAACGTAATATCACGCTCGACCAACATACCAGAATACCGGTATTTGTTCTCGAACAGTTTGGCTTTGGGCTTGTTCTTGGGGTTGAGGCCACTGAATATTTCGGTTACATACATTTTGGCCACCCGGTGGGGGGTTCCGCTCAGGCTGTCATCTGTGAGATCAAGGCCCAAAGTATCCATGATCTTGCTAAAGTGACCCTCAATGATCTTGATTTTTTCTTCATCGCTCAGGTCAAAGGCACCTTCACGGAGTGGTGTCTCTAGGTTGGTGGCTAAATGCTCGTCACCAATCTGATCCAATAGCGACTCAATGTCGTCGTGTGGGTGCTCCAAACTGACCGGAGTACCATTAAAGGGGTGACCATTGTTTTTGTGTTTCCCGTTGTTGTTACCATGGCCATTAGGCAGGGTATTCAACAAAGTTTCGTTCTGTTTCATAGAGGGTGACCCAAAGGTCAAATTTTTCGTCTAGGTGTGGTCGTAGAAGGTTCCAAATAACTACCGCAATGTTTTCGGCAGTGGGGTTAAGGTGTTTAAATTCATCCGTATCCAAGTTCAAATTTTTATGGTCAAACTTGTCGGTAACTAGCTGCTTGATCAGGTCGCTCAATACTTTCATATCAATTACGTAACCGGTGCTAGGGTCTGGTGCGCCAACCACTTTCACGATCAGATCGTAATTGTGGCCGTGATAATTAAGGTTGTTGCATTTGCCAAAAATCTGCTGGTTTTGCTCGTCGCTCCAATCGGGATTGTGCAGGCGGTGAGCAGCGTTGAAATGCTCTTTTCTGAATACGGCAACTTTCATAGTGTAAATTCGGGGCTTATTTGTTAGATTGGTAGTGTTCGCTATTGCTTTTAACTTGCAACTTTGAGCCCCAATTAAAAAATAAAACTGATTTTGAAGTTTTGTCAGTAACTTCCCAAGAGACTACAAAAAAATCTATAACAGAGGGTACAAATATTTTGTTCAATTTTTATTTTAAACCCCTAAACAATTTATCGCTGGCCGAAAGACGGGCCGACTTACTGTCAGGCCACCTGACACGATGGCCGAATTATGGCCCCACCAAGCTAATTACATCACGGGAAAGCAACCTTCGTACGGAAAATCTGGTAAAATAGTTACGAAGACTTTCGTGTTCAGTGTTTTTTTGGGAAACAATGCTAACTTTGAAGCCCAATGATTTATTAATGGGGATCGCTAACTTAGCAACTTTTTATTAAATCTCTCAATAACAATCAGTTATCTTAACTCATCCAGATCATCGCCTATGCCCTACCGCTTTACCCACACGGTAACGACAATTGGAGAATATGTTGAAGAAAAAATTAACAACCAACACCTTAACGGGTTTTCTATTGTTTTTGGTGATAGTATTGAGTGCCGATCTATGTCTGGCTCAGCGTAAGCCTACCCCAAAAACCCAAAAAGGAAAAAAAGCTGTCCCCAAACCAGCGGACAAGAAACCGACTGGACAGCCCCCAGTTAACCAACCAGACGAGGCGGTTACCACTGTTGCGGATACCATCCCCGGCGATGGGGAAGAACCTGACACGACCAAACTCGGCAGTGGAAAGGAACAGCGGCCAGTGGGGGTCCCCTTCTTTTTGCGCGATCGGTACAATATCTATTCTGGTGCTGGCTCGCGGTTCCGCCAGCGGCAGTCACCCTTCCTGATTGGCTTGCCCAAAAGTAAATACGGTGATTTGCCCCCTTTCACCCTGGGTTTCCCGGGGATTGATACTAAAGTCCAGTACAAACTGGACAGTGGCTACCAGATCACCGAACAAAACGACGGGTTGGACCTGCGGGCCCCGATCCAGATTGATGAGCAGTCAATGCGCAAAATCCGCGATGCTGAAACCCGGCGGCAAGTATTCCGGGACCTCAACTCAGTCGATGCGGGGAGCGATCCCACCAAATCGGGACGCTTGATCCCTCCCATCAAACTGCCACCGTTGGCCAACCGGCTCTTCGGGGGCACCGAACTGGATATCCAGCCAGTGGGCAGCATCTTGCTGGACATCGGGGGCAAGTGGCAACGGATCGATAACCCGCAAATCCTCCGCCGCCAACAGCGCAACGGGGGGTTGTTCTTTGATCAACAAATCCAGTTGAACTTAGTGGGCAAGATTGGCAAGAAGCTCAACCTGAACTTCAACTGGGACACCAAAAACACTTTTCAGTTCGACAACCGCTTTTTGTCAGGCTATACTGCCCAAGAAGAAGACATCATTCAAGAAGTCAACATTGGCAACGTGAGCATGCCGATCAGCAACAGCTTGATCCAAGGCGCCCAAAATATTTTTGGTGTCCGCACCCTGCTTCGTTTTGGCAAATTGCGGATCAACGCCGTGGCCTCCCAACAGCGGGGAACCGTGGAAACGATGCGAATCAGGGGCGGCTCCCAGCAGCGTGGCTTTGAAATCAGGGCCGACAGCTATGAAGACAACCGCCACTTCTTTTTGGCCCAGTTTTTCCGCGAAAATTACGAGCGCTCGCTCCTCACCATGCCTGTAGTAACCTCGGGCGTGGTAATTACGCGGCTAGAGGTGTATGTGACCAACCGCAACAACAATACCTCCACCCTGCGCAATGTGGTGGGCCTGCTCGACTTGGCCGAAGGTGCACCTTACCGCCCCAACAACCCGATCGTGGGGCCAGGGCTGGGTCGGGGCCGGCCAGCCGGCAATGGGAACAACCTATTGTTCCAAAATGCCACCCAGAACCCCTTGGTGCGCGATGTGGATCAGGTCACTGGGGTGATGGAGCGCAGCTATGGTTTTGTCAAAGGGGCCGACTATGAACTGCTGCGGGGGGCGCGGAAACTCACGCCCCAGTCGGAATATACTTTCCATACCAACCTTGGCTACATTTCCTTGACCCAGCCGCTGCGGAACGATGAAATTATCGCGGTCTCGTTTGAATACACTTATAATGGCCAGACGTATAAAGTAGGCGAACTCACCGAGAGCTACCAGAATTTGGGGCCAAACGAAGTCATAGTGCTCAAAATGCTGCGCCCGTCCACCATTCGGACTGATCTGCCGACTTGGGACTTGATGATGAAGAACATCTACTCGCTCCAGACCCAAAACTTGGAACGATCCAACTTTCAGATGCGGGTGATTTATCGCGACGACCTCACGGGCATCGATAACCCCAGCTTGCATGAAGGCAGCCGCACCAAAGATCTGCCCTTGATCCAGCTCATGAGCATGGACCGACTCAACCAAAACAATGATCCCCAACCCGATGGCAATGTGGATTTTGTGGAAGGGGTGACGATAGACAGTCGAAACGGGCGGATCATTTTCCCGGTGGTGGAGCCCTTTGGCAAGCACTTGGAGGGGTTTTTCACCCCACCCCTGGAGCAGCAACTGATCAACAAATATGTGTTCAATGAACTGTATCGGGGCACTCGCGCCGATGCCATTTTGAACACGGCCAAAAGCAAGTTTTTTATCAAGGGCAGTTCCCAATCGTCCTCCGGCACCGAAATCCGGTTGAACGGGATCAACATTGCCCCCAATTCGGTGCAGATCCGGGCCGGCGGCAACGTACTCCAAGAAGGATCGGATTACAATGTCGACTACCTGGGCGGCACAGTGCGCATTACCAACCCCGGGGTGATGAGTTCGGGCAAGGAAATTGTGATCCAATATGAGCGGGCCGATCTGTTCAACTTTCAGACCCGCAACCTGGTTGGGACCGACATGGAATACCGCCTGACCAAGGACATCCGGTTTACGGGCACTTTGCTCCACCTGAACGAACGCCCCAACATCACCCGCGTGAGCATCGGGGCCGAACCGACCCGCAATACCATGCTGGGCTTGGGGGTGGGCATCCGCAAGGAATCACGCTTGCTCACCCGGCTGATCGATAAATTGCCCCTGATCAGCACCAAAGCACCTTCCAGTTTTGTGTTCAGTGCCGATTTTGCCAAGATCATTCCCGGCGCCAACAAACTGGTGAGCAAGGACGGGGGCACGTTCTTTGTCGATGATTTTGAGGCCGCCGAAATTCCCTATGATCTGACCCGCCAGCCCCAAACGTGGTCGCTGGGCAGCACCCCCCTCAACTTCCGCAACCCCACTGCGGCCAATCCGCTGGAATATGCCCACCGGCGGGCCAAAATGGCGTGGTACACCGTGGACAATAGCGTATTTGACCAAACCGGTCTGGGCCAAACCCGCCCAACCAACATCACTGCCACCGATCTGTGCAACCACTACATCCGCACCATCCGGTTCAACGAAATCTTGCAGGGCCGCGATGCCCAGCAATTGAACAACCCGGAAATGACCCTCAATTTAGCGTACTACCCCAACGAGCGGGGGATGTACAATTTCAACCCAAACCTCAACCCCGATGGCACCCTGCCCAACCCACGCCAGAACTACGCCGGCATTACTAAGGCCATCACCTACGACATTGATTTTGACAACATCAACATCCAGTATGTCGAGTTTTGGATGTTGGATCCGTTCATCCAAGGGACCAACGGGCAGGTCATTACCCAGCGCGATGGCCGCAATGTGGGCGTGAACAACCGCACGGGGGGCAAATTGCTGTTCAATTTGGGCAATATTTCGGAAGATTACATTCCCGACGGTCGGCACGGCTTCGAGAACGGCCTGCCCGCCAACGACAACCAAGCCAATGTGACCCAAGCCACCCCGTGGGGCCAAGTGACCAACCAACAATACCTTACCAATGCATTTGCGGCCGAACCGGGTGCCCGGGCCAGGCAAGATGTGGGCATGGACGGCCTGAATGATGAGCAAGAGCGCGGTTTCTTTACTGACTATCTCAACCGGGTGCGCGGCCGGGTCAATGCCAATGCGTTTACCCAGATCCAAAATGACCCTTCGGGCGACAATTTCCAGTACTATCTAGGTGGGGATTTGGACTCCCGCGATCTCAAAATCTTTGATCGATACCTTAATTTCAATGGGATGGAGGGCAACTCCCCCGAAGGCGGGGGCACGGCCTCCTCGTCGTTCTTGCCCGACAATGAAGACTTGAACCGGGACAATTCGCTCAATGACATCGACGCCTACTATGAGTATGAGGTGGACATGCGCCCCGGCCAGTTAGAGCGCAGTCCCTATGTGGTGGACCAGATCAAGGTATCACCGCGCCGGGCAGGATCGGCCACCTCGCCCTGTCCCGACGAAGAGGTGACTTGGTACTTGTTTCGCATTCCCATCCGTGATTTTCAGCGCAAGTTTGGTGGGATCAACGATTTCAAGTCGATCCGGTTCATGCGCATGTACATGACCGACTGGGAACAGCCGGTAGTACTGCGGATGGCCCATTTCCAGTTGGTGGGCACGCAATGGCGGCCATTTACCGAGGATGTGGCTCCTCCCGGCCTCAACTTGCCCCGTGAGCCCTACCGCCCAACGGTCACAGTGTCTTCGGTCAACATTGAAGAAAACGGCGTCGACCGCACCGAAGGCGGGCGCACCCCTTACATTCTGCCTCCTGGTTTTCAGCGCGATGTCAATTTTGCCTCCAACACCAATGCCCGCTTCAACGAGCAGTCGCTGCGGATGTGCGTCGATAATTTGGCCGACCGCGACGCCCGCGCCATCTTTAAGAATGCGGTGCTGGACATGGTGAATTATGAGCGGATCAAGATGTTCATCCATGCCGAGAACAATGGCAACAACAACGCTAACCTCACCCGCGATGGCGAACTGACGGTATTCATGCGCTTCGGCACTGATTTTAAGGAAAACTATTACGAAGTGGAAGTGCCCGTGGTCCTTACACCCCAAGGAGCTAGGGCGGAAGACGAAATCTGGCCGGAACTGAACAACATCGATATTGCGGTCAAGGATCTGATCGAGGCCAAGGCCGAACGCAACCGACAGCGGCTCTCGTTACGGATGCCGTTCAGCACCACGGTGGATCGATTCCGGATCACGGTGGTCGGCAATCCCGACATCAGTTCGGTGCAAACCTTGATGATCGGGGTGCGCAATCCTGAAACCGCTGATGAACTGCCCAAATCGATGTGCATCTGGGTAAACGAACTGCGGGTAACCGGCTTCATCAAACAGGGGGGCTGGGCGGTGCAGTCCCGGCTACAGGCCCAACTGGCCGATTTGGCCCAAGTGAGCGGCTCATTGCGCTACTCCACACCGTTCTTTGGGGGCATTCAGGACAAGCTCTCGGCCCGCTCCCGCGACCACTCACTCGAGTACGACATCTCGACCAGTGTGCGGTTGGAGAAATTTTACCTCGAGAAATTGGGCCTCAGCATTCCCCTGTTTTTCAGTATTGAGCGCCGCCTAGTCACTCCGTTTTTCAATCCGCTGGATCCCGACACTCCCCTGAGCCTTTCGGTGGAGTCCCGGGAAGACGGCGAACTGATCAAAAGCATTGCCCGCGACAATACCGAACGACGAAGTTTCAACTTCACCAATGTGCGCAAGATCAAGACCCGCGCCGGGGCCAAGCGTTATTTATGGGACGTGGAAAACCTTGCCTTCAATTTCTCCTACGCCGAGCTGAAAAACACCAGTATTCGTACCGCCGAATATGCCGAACGGTTTACCCGAACGGGGCTGCTCTATAATTTTGAAAACCAAGCCCCTGCCCTGGAACCTTTCAAAAATGTGGTGTTGTTCAATTCGCCCAACTTGAAGTTCTTGAAAGAATTCAATATGACGACATCCAAGGTGACGAGGAGCTTTTGGGTCGTGCCCAATGCGAAGTCCGTGGCGATGGCATTAAAAACGGCGGTGCTGTTGCTAATGCCAAGACGGTATGAACCTGCCACCGCGTCCGTAACCGTAGCCCAAACACGCCCTCTGAACCCAGTGGTGAAATCCCTGAAATGGAAGAAATAAGCCCCTGTTCCAGCCGGAAGAGCGCTGAAATTGACGTCTACTTCTGCGGTCATGATTCCGGCATTGTAGCGCAAGCCGGGGGCGGCGAGGCGGGCACTGACATCCTCGCTCTCTGCGGACGTCAACTCAATGGCGGATGATAGCACATTAACCTGACCGGCGGTGCCACTATGGTTCGTCCAAATGCCACCAGACACGGTCCCCACTGCCCCATCGGGGTAGTTGAAGTTCTCAGTCAACACATTCACCGCAGGGGAGATTGCTGTGAAGCTGATGCCGAAGAGACAACTTAGGAACGGAATTTTTTTCATGCTGAATTCTGAGGTTGAGGGTCTGATTTGGTTATTGTCTTCTGGATGAACGTTACAGGAAGCCGGAATCGTGCCTAAAGTAAACCCGGAAATTTTTTGGGGACGGAAGCCGCGGAA
>JAYUVL010000433.1:0-5023 GCA_043754075.1 Cytophagales bacterium
CGGTTGTCCATCCCCAAGCCCAACAACGGCCAACCCTGGCAGCGGCTTGCCGCCCTGCCAGCGGCTGTTAACCAAAACCCCCGGCCACGGTGCAAAACCGGGCCGGGGGTTTTTACTCGACGACTGGGCAACTTTCGCAAGACGTTAATCCAATATTAAATCTATACAACATCTTGTAACAATTTATTCATACAACTTAACTTTGTGGCTTACGTAGAAAAATTAGGCATTGAAACAGCCAATATCGCCCATGAATCGTCAAAATTGGTTACAGATTTCTAGTTTGCTGGGTTCGTGGCTATTGGCTGGGCAAAAACTGTTTGCCGAATCAGCGGTGTTCAATGAGGCACCGCAAGGGCAAATCGAGCCGACGACAGTATCGGATCGACTCACAATGCCGCAGAGCCGTACTCAAGCCCCCTTTCACAAAACCGATTTTGGCCCCAATTTTTGCTGGGGGGCGGCTTCGGCAGCCTTCCAAACCGAGGGCGCACATGAGGCAGACGGGAAATCCCATTCCATCTGGGACACCTTTACCCAGCGGCCCGGCAAGATCAAAACGGGGGAACATGCCCAAGTGGCAACCGATTTCTATCGTCGTTACCCCGAAGATTTGGCGTTGTTGCAGCAAATGAACATGCAGCATTTCCGCTTCTCCTTGGCCTGGTCCCGTGTGAAGCCCAATGGGATCGGCGCAGTCAACGCCAAGGGGGTGGACTACTACAACCGCTTGATCGACCACTGTCTGGCCAACGGCGTGACACCGTGGGTCACCCTGTACCACTGGGACTTACCCCAAGTGCTGGAGGACAAGGGAGGCTGGACCAACCGGGATATTGTCAACTGGTTTGGGGAATATGCCGATTTTGCCACCCGGGCCTTTGGCGACCGGGTGAAGCAGTGGATGGTGCTCAACGAACCGATGTCATTTGTGGGGTTGGGCTATCAAATGGGCCTGCACGCACCTGGGCGGCGGGGCTTGCACAACTTTGTCCCGGCGGCCCATCACACGGTGCTGGCGCAAGCTGAAGGTGGGCGGGTCGTCCGCCGGAACGTGCCCGGGGCTGAAATCGGGACCACCTACTCCTGCTCCCATGTAGCCCCCTACCGCAGCACGCCCGCCGACCAGCTGGCCGCCGCTAAAATGGATGCACTGGTCAACCGATTGTTCATCGAGCCGGCATTGGGCATGGGCTATCCCCAAAACTTGGGCATTTTGACCCGTTACCTCGAGAAGCAGATCCGTCCGGGGGATGAAGCAAAGATGGCCTTTGATTTTGATTTTATTGGGGTACAGAATTATTTCCGGCTGGTGGCCAAACATAGCTGGTGGTTGCCGGGCCTGCTGGTAGAGGAAGTGCCCGCCAAAAAGCGCGGCGTGCCCGTGAATGAAATGGGGATGGAAGTGCACCCCGAAGGCATGTACGAAATGCTCAAGTTGTTTGGGAGTTATAGCGGGATCAAAAAAATAGTGGTGACCGAAAATGGGGTGTGCTATCCCGATCGGTTGCACAACAATGCGGTGAATGACCAAGGTCGGATCCAGTTTTTTCAGGACTATTTGGCCCAAGTGCGCCGCGCCAAGCTGGAAGGAGTACCGGTGGAAGGGTATTTTGCTTGGTCGCTCACCGATAATTTTGAATGGAGTGAGGGCTATCACCCCCGTTTTGGGTTGGTCTATGTGGACTATGCTACCCAACAGCGCTACCTCAAGGATTCGGGCCGCTGGTTTGCTGATTTTCTGGCGTAACGGCGGCTTGCCGGTTGATTTTGGGCCCGGTACTAATTGCCCACCCGCCAATGCCAAAAAACAGGGTAAAATTGTGGGAACTGTTCGGCCCCGATCTAACAAAACAACCGGCGTATGGTTGACGTAGTGAGCGAATCCAAACCAGACCAATTATGGGATTTTTACCAGTTTTCTTACTTTTTGCGGCGGCAATGACCTTGTGGTTGCTGGTGGTGCGGGAGAACTTGAGCCAGCGCGTGGCCACTATCAAAGCATTAAAAATCCAACTGGACAACCAGCCACCCAGCTCCGAAATGGCAGTGATTGAGGCTCGTTTGGCGCAGGCCTTGCGGGCATATAACCAAGTGCTGCGCTCGGGCCCGGCCCGAATCCCAGCCCGGGTGTTCGGTTTCGGGGAAATCAATGGCTAACCAAGACAAATCGTGGGCCCGTCATCGGGTGGGCTACCCAAAAAACAAGGCGGTGGGGTTGCTAAAACCCTTACCGCCTTGTTTTTGATGGAATAAAATCGTTGGCCGCTTCAACTATGGGAAAAGGGGAGAACCAATCCCGATCCCGCGGCGGCATTTGCAGGAAAAAACACTTACACCGGGGTGGATTCGTCTTGCGCTGTCTCTTCGGCATTCGTTTGGGCTTCCTGTGGCTGGGCCTTCGCTTCCTCGTCGGAAAGCAGGGTGAACGCCTCGGGCGCATACTTTTGCAGGATGCCATACCAATTAACCAATTTCTTGACATCTGAAGGGTACACCTGATTGCGGTCATAGTCGGGCAATACGGTCTCGAGGAACTCCATCAGGGCTTGGTTGGAGGTGCCCACTTCCAGTTGGCTGCCATATTTGGCCAACACATTCGCCATTATTTTTTCCAACAAGAGCGATCCGTCGGCCGAGGTGGTGTACATGGACACTTCTTTGAGCAGCGACACGCGGTGGCTCATGCTGGCGGTCATCTTGGTTTTTTTGTCGTCCAGCGACTCGAGGATCACGCCCGAGCGCGAAGGCTTTAACACCCGGTACAGCCCAGGTTTGCCCGAAACGGCGGCAATGTCTTTGAGATTCATGGTTAATCAGGGTTTTTGTTTTCTTGATTGATTTGATCAATAAAATTCAGGATTTCCTTGGCCCCGGTTTTGGTTTCGGCCGAAGTAACAAACATTTTGGGCAATTCCTCCCAGAATTCCTCTAAATATTTGCCATACGCTTCCACTTTGCCCCCGACGGTGGTCTTGGCCAACTTGTCGGCCTTGGTAAACACCAGTACAAATGGAATGCCCCTTTCACCCAACCAACCGATAAAATCCACGTCGTTTTTTTGGGGGGGGAGGCGGATGTCGATCAAGACAAATACACAGAGCAGGTTGTCCCGCTCTTGCATGTATTGCTCGATCATGGTGGCAAACTTGGCCCGATCGGCTTTGCCCACTTTGGCGTAGCCATAACCGGGCAAGTCGACCATGTACCAAGATTCATCGATCAAAAAATGGTTGATCAACTGAGTCTTACCGGGCGTGGAGGAGGTTTTGGCCAAGCCCGCAATGCCGGTGAGCAAATTGAGCAAGGAAGACTTGCCCACATTGGATCGGCCGATAAAAGCGTATTCTGGCCGATCGGGGGCTGGGCACTGGCGATAATCGCTGTTGCTAACTATAAACTTGGCGGTCTTGATCTGCATAAAGGGCACAAATTTGCGCCAAGTTGGGGACAAAAGAAAGCTTGTCGCGAGGTTTGGTGGCTTGAAGGGCAATTGGCCCGGTCATTCCCGCTTCATGTTGACGAATTGCAGGGGAACACCGTAGTCTTTTTTGCGCAACAGGGCCATGATCTCTTGCAGGTCGTCGATCTTTTTGGCTGTTACCCGGAGCTGGTCGTCCATGAGGGCCGCTTGGACTTTGAGCCCGCTGTCCTTGATGTCTTTCAGGATTTTTTTGCCCGTTTCTTTCTCAATGCCTTCTTTGATGGCCAAATCCTTGCGGATCATGCTGCCCGATGCGTATTCCTGTTTGCCAAAATCCAATGACTTGGGGTCCAGTCCTTGTTTGACCATGCGCTCCAAAATGATTTTGATCACGGTTTGGAGGGACAGCTCATTGTCGGTGGTCACATTGATGTGCAAGTCTTTCTTGTTGAGGGTCACCTCGGTTTTGGATTCCCGGAGATCATAACGGGTGCTGATCTCCTTTTTGGCCGTATTGATGGCGTTGTCCAAAGTCTGGTGGTCTATTTTATTGGCAATGTCTAGTGATGGCATAAGCAAGTAGTGATTGTAACAACGGTTGATGGGCTAAAAAATGATGCGCCGGATGGCGTTCAGCACGGTGCCAGGCGCCACTGAATCAGGCTTGACAATGGCCGTGCTATCAGGATTGCGGGCTTCCCACGAACGCGAGGGGCAGTTGATGTTTTTTTTAACAGCCAACTTAAGGTCTTTTTCGGTGGGGAAGCGCCCCTTGGCCACTTTGAGGGCATTGGCCCCGTCGGGGTACTGATATATTTTCTCCATAAAAGTGCCAAAAATCGGAAGGGCAGATTTTGATCCTTCGCCCTGCTGGTTGCGGAAGTGGATGCTGCTGTCATCGCCACCCACCCAAACGCCAGTGACCAGATCTCGGGTGATGCCCATGTACCAGCCGTCGGCATAGTTTTGCGAAGTTCCGGTCTTGCCCCCTACTTCGTTGCCCGATACCACGGTGGGAAAGGAGTACAAGCGGCGGGAAGTACCGCCCGATTCTTGCAATCCCCCGCGCAGCATGTGGATCATGAGGAAGGCACTCTCGGGGGACAATACCCGGCGGCTTTTGGCCCGGAAACGGTGGATCAACTGACCGTTCCGATCTTCAATCCGGGTGACAAATTGCGGTTCGTTCCATACGCCTTCGTTGACAAAGGACGAATAAGCCCCAGCCATGTCATAGAGCGACACATCGCTGGATCCCAGACCTACGGAGGGCACACTGTCCAACGGACTGGTGATGCCCATTTTCTTGGCGTATTTGATGACTGACCCCCACCCGATCCGTTCGGTGACCCGGGCGGCCACGGAATTGAGCGAGCGGCCCATTCCGTAGCGGATCGACACATGGCCGAAGGTGTAGGTGTAGCTGGTGTTGTGGGGCTGCCAATACAAGGGTTTGGGATTTTTCTTTTCCTTGTACGAGATACGCACCGGCGCGTCCAGGATTTCGGTGCAGGGCGAGAAACCGAAGGAGTCAATGGCCGCTGCATAAACAAACGGCTTGAAAGTGGAGCCGGGCTGGCGGCGCGAGGTGACGGCGCG
>JAYUVL010000434.1:0-9945 GCA_043754075.1 Cytophagales bacterium
CATCTCTTGGTTCGTTTTTGCCCATAAATTAAGCATAATTTTGTACTCCTCCAAGAAATTAGGTGCGATTGCCCTGATCCGAGAGTGCTATTGAACCCCCCGACATAGTGCTACTGGATATCAACATGCCCATCATGGACGGTTGGGATTTTCTAAAAGAATATGTTTTGATAAAACCCAAGTTATCAAAGAAAATAATCATTTATTTGGTATCTTCGTCCATACATGATACTGATATAAAGCGCGCCAAGCAGATAGGCGAGGTTACTGATTACGTGATTAAACCGGTAACCCGCGATAAGTTCATAGAAATATTTCGTGATTTTTTGAATACGCAGGTAATTGGATAACTAATTTTTAGATAGCTTCAAAAACTAACTATGTTCTTGTTTTGTTGCACCTAATAAGTCTCTCCTGTTTTGTTGATCCCAACTTGGTGAGTGCTGTTGGCGTGGCCGGTCTTTCTCTCAATAAATCCTTATACATTCAATCAATCCCGCTTGGAAATGGGCTGGGGCATCAGACTGCCCGCTAGGGCCGTAACTGGTAAAGTGCTGGCTTTCTGAACGGGGCCGGATGGTTTTATCCCAGATTTCAATTTACTTTGACCAATTAACCCGGCCAACGAAAAT
The DNA here is from genome assembly GCA_043754075.1 of Cytophagales bacterium. GTDB lineage: Bacteria > Bacteroidota > Bacteroidia > Cytophagales > Thermoflexibacteraceae > JALONO01. The sequence goes on from JAYUVL010000434.1 coordinate 633, forward strand.
GAAAATGCAAAAAGTGGAAAGGGCGCAACAACTTTTGGCCTCCCCAGCCTTCAAACACCTAGTGGCTGCCCGATGGTCTTTTTCCTTGCGGATGACCTTGGTCATGTTGATCATTTACTTTGGCTTTATCTTGGCCGTCGGTTTTGGCAAGGCCTTCCTCTCGATCAAGATCGGGGCGCACCTCAACATTGGTTTGGGGATTGGCCTTGGGGTCATTGTGCTAGCGTGGGCCATGACGGGCATCTATGTCCATTGGGCCAATACCAAGCACGATTCCAGGGTGAGACAGCTCATTGACCGGCTCAATAATGATGAAAACCAACCCGGCTAGGCCCAAGCTAGCCACTCATTGCACCCGCTCACCCCAAACCCACCCAATCCTATGTTGATCATGCTCCAACAATTGCTGACCAGTTTGGGCAGCCCAAACTTGGTTTCCATTGCCATGTTTTTTCTCTTTGTGGCTGTGACCATGTACATCACTTACTGGGCTGCCAAAAAAACCAAAACTACTTCCGAATTTTACGCCGCCGGCCGGAGCATTACGGGCTTCCAAAACGGTTTGGCCCTGGCGGGCGACTACATGAGCGCGGCCTCGTTCCTGGGCATTGCGGGCATGGTGGCCATGAAAGGTTACGATGGCCTGATCTATTCCATCGGTTTTTTGGTCGGTTGGCCGCTGATTATGTTCCTCATTGCCGAGCCGCTGCGCAATTTGGGCAAATATACCTTCGCCGACGTGGTGGCGTTCCGCTTGCGCCAGCGTCCGGTGCGGATTGCCTCATCCATTGGTACGTTGTTCACCATTACTTTCTACCTCATTGCCCAGATGGTGGGCGCGGGCGGGCTGATCCAAACCCTCTTTGGCTTGCCCTATTCGGCAGCGGTGATTGTGGTGGGTGCGGTCATGATCGGCTATGTGCTCTTTGGAGGAATGCTGGCCACCACTTGGGTCCAGATCATCAAGGCGGTGCTCCTGCTGGGTGGGGCCACGGTACTGGTGGTGCTCACGCTGTCCCATTTCAGTTTTAGCCCCACCCAACTGTTCGACGCTGCCGCCACCAAATATTCCGATGCGGTATTGCAGCCCGGCAGTTTTGTCAAAAATCCTTGGGACGCAGTTTCCCTGGGCTTGGCGTTGATGCTGGGCACGGCGGGCCTGCCCCACATCCTGATGCGCTTCTACACCGTGCCCGATGCCAAAGCGGCCCGACAGTCGGTTTTTGTGGCCACTGGATTTATCGGTTATTTTTACATCCTAACCTTTATCATCGGTTTCGGGGCCATGGTGCTGGTGGGCCAAGAACGCATAGCTGCCCTGGACAAGGGGGGCAATATGGCCGCGCTCCTGCTGGCCGAAACGGTGGGCGGCAGTGCTTTTCTGGGCTTCATCGCGGCGGTTGCCTTTGCCACCATTTTGGCGGTGGTGGCGGGCCTCACGCTCTCGGGGGCTACGGCCATCTCCCATGATCTGTATGTCAACGTGATCAAGCGCGGGGTGTCTGACGAAAAGGGTGAAGTAAAAGTGGCCAAAGCCGCCACCATTTCACTCGGGGTGATGGCCATCGTGTTAGGTTTGGTGTTCCAAGGCCAGAACGTGGCGTTCATGGTCGGTCTGGCCTTTGCCATTGCGGCCAGTGCCAACTTGCCCTCGCTGCTGCTGTCCATTTTGTGGAAAAACCTGACTACCCAGGGCGCGGTGGCCAGTATTGTGGTGGGCACTGTTTTGGCCATCGGGTTCATTGTGATCAGCCCAACGATCATGGTGGATGTGCTGGGCTATCCCGAGGCCATTTTCCCGCTCAAGAACCCGGCAATCGTATCCATTCCCGGCTCGTTCCTCACGGCGTGGATAGTATCGCTGTTGGGGCGCGAACCCGAGGCCCGTGAGCGGTTTGAGCGCGAAAAACTCCGTTCTTATTTGGGCGTGGGGGCCGAGTAGGGGGGGTATTTACTTTTATACTTCGGGCGGCCAATTGGTTGACTTCTACTCGCCCAGCGGACTGCCCTCAGTACTCACGGATGCCGCCCCTTCACTGCTGGGGGGCTGGCCGGCCGATATGGCCCTAGGGCGAAAAAATTGAAAATGGTGACCGTTCGGAATAGAATGGTCAAATAGCTGGGCGAACAACGGTGTTGGCCTGCAAAAACGAGAGAGTAAGCGCCGACCCATTCAGTGCGTGGCTGGGGCAACTGCGCAGTCATTGAGTAAAAGGCCAAGGGCGACAATTACCCGCTGGGCACGTGTGTGGTTGCGCCAAAAATTTCCTACCTTTCCGCTTCAAGTTATCATCATTCATTGTTGTAGTTACCATGAAGTTTCGTACCTCCCTTTTGGTTGTTAGAGTGCTGTTCTGCTGGCTGTTGGTCCAGAGTTGCCAAACCCGCACCACCAAAACCCCCGCCGTTGAGGGCAGCATTGGCCGCCGGGGCATGGTAGTGTCCACCCATCCATTGGCTTCTGATGTTGGCTTGGCCATTTTACAAAAAGGCGGGAACGCGGCCGATGCCAGCATTGCCACTTTCTTTGCATTGGCGGTGGTTTATCCCGAGGCGGGCAATTTGGGTGGTGGCGGTTTTGCCGTTTATCGTTGGAAAGACGGTGCCATCGGCAGCTTGGATTTTCGGGAAAAGGCCCCCGGGAAAGCCAGCCGCGATATGTACTTGGATGAAAAAGGCGATCCGATCAAGAGTTTGAGCCTGCGCGGCCACTTGGCCTCGGGGGTGCCCGGGGCAGTAGATGGCATGGTCCAACTGCACAAACGCCTCGGCTCGCTGTCGTGGCGCGAACTCGTGCAGCCCGCCATAGATCTGGCCTATTCTGGCTACGTACTCACCGAATCGGCGGCCAATAACTTAAACCGGACGAAAAACGACATGGTGGCGGCCAATGTATATGACATCCCGCTAGTGCGCAAGGATCGGCCTTGGCAAAAAGGGGACACCCTCCGCCACCCCGATCTGGCCCGGAGCCTGGAACGGGTGCGCGACCAAGGGCGCGAAGGTTTCTATGCCGGCCAGACCGCCGAGTTGATTGCCCAAGAAATGGCAGCGGGCAAGGGCCTGATCACTAAAGAAGACTTGGCCGCTTACCAATCGGCTTGGCGAACCCCGGTGGTGAGCACGTTTCGCCGCAAATACCGCATCATTTCCATGCCGCCCTCCTCCAGTGGGGGCATTGCCCTGATCCAATTGATGCAAGGTGCAGAAAACTACCCATTTGCCAAATGGGGCCACAACCAGCCCCAGACCGTGCACACCATGATCGAGCTGGAGCGGCGCGTGTACGCCGACCGGGCCACGCACTTGGGTGATCAGGACTTTTACAAAGTGCCCGTGGCCATGCTGTTGGATCGGAATTACAACAAAAACCGCAACGCCAGCATCAATCCAATGACCAAAACACCTTCCCAACAAATCAAGGAAGGCCAAGTGGATCGGATCGAGAGCACCGAAACCACGCACTTTTCGGTGGTGGACGGGGCGGGCAACGCCATTGCCCTCACTACTACCATCAACAGCTATTATGGCTCCAAAGTGCTGGTGAAAGGAGCGGGCTTCTTTATGAACAATGAGATGGACGATTTCAGCGTTAAACCGGGCGTGCCCAACCAGTTTGGGCTAGTGGGTGGAGTGGCCAATTCCATTGCCCCCAACAAACGGATGTTGAGCGCGATGACACCGACCATTGTTGAGAAAAACGGCAAACTGTTCCTCGTCGTGGGCACCCCGGGCGGCTCGACCATCATCACCGGGGTGTACCAAGTGATCCTCAACGTGATCGACCACGGTATGACCATGCAAGAGGCAGTCAATGCCAAGCGGTTCCACCACCAATGGCTCCCCGACAATGTGCTGGTGGAAAAGGGGGCCTTCAATGAAGCAACCCGCCAAGAACTGGTGAACAAAGGCCACGTATTGGTTGAGATCGGCGTTTTGTGCAAAGTGGATGCCATCCGGGTGCGGCCCGACGGCAGCTACGAAGGGGCCGCCGACCATACCCGATCCGATGGTAAAGCCGCCGGCTGGTAAGTAAATTATTTGACAATAAAACTTGATGCGTCTCCGGCTTAAAGTGATTTTTTTGGGAGATTTAGCCAACGATTGAATTGATTTTCAAGTATTTTGTACTTTTGATCAGTCTTACACCTATTTTAGTTGCGTACTGTATTTGCCATGGACCAACCAATCAATTGCCCCTCGTGCGGGGCTGCGCTCAAACTCAAGTACCACGCTTCCAAAATGGTGGTGTGCAACTATTGCGGCCAAACGAGTTTCCTCAACGCCGATCGGTGGGCCGCCCAAGGCGACAAGACTGTGCTGGCCGACTACGGATCCATACTGGCCGTGGGCCGCACCGGCAAGATCAAAGACAAACCCTTTACCGTGCTGGGCCGCCTCCGAGTGACCTACCCGGGCGGTTTTTGGGACGAGTGGTGGCTCCAAAAAGACGACAGCACGGTGGCTTGGCTCCAAGAAGACGAGGGCGATTTCACCCTTTTTACCCCCGTCAATATGAAGGGGATGATCCCCGATTATCCGAGTGTTAGGGTGGGCCAACAGATCCAATTGCCAGATTATCCATTTTTTGTCATGGAAAAAAGCCCGATGAAAGTGCAGGGTGGCGAGGGCGAACTGCCCTTCCAAGTGATGCCAGGGCAGCCCGGCGCGTATGTGGAAGGAGTGGCCAAGGGCAAGCCCATGAGCATCGAGTACCTAGCCGATGAAACGACCCTTAACCGGGGCACGCCCGTGGCGCTTTCCGAGCTAAAAATGGATAAACAACCTGATTATGTTTAGAAAGTAACCGTCTTTTGTCAACCTGAGCAAAAACCACCCGCCCATTGGATGAAACGCTTTGCTGAACAGGACACCGAATCATCTCCCGAAAATCAACTTTGCTGGGGCCGTCCCAATCACTAAACCACCAAAAAACTGCGTATGAACCTCCACGCCGATGCCAAACAATTCAAGTGCCCCAGTTGTGGGGGCGGGCTGGCCATTGTCAACAAACGGAGCAACTACCTCACCTGCCACTATTGCGGCTCGGTGCTCGATGCCAAGTCGGAAGCCCACGAGGTGCTCACCAAAATCGACAAGCCAAGCCAGTACAAACCGATGGGATTCATAAAAATGGGTATGTATGGCAAATTTCAGAATATTAACTATCGGGTGATTGGCCGCACCCGCTGGAAAATGAAGTACAAAGAGTGGGACAGCGAAGACAGCCTATTTGAGAACAGCACTTGGGGATATGACGACTGGCTGCTGATCAGCGAATTTGGCACTTATTTCTACTTGGTCGAGGATGCAGAGGGATTGGCCCGATCCAATACATTTTGGCCCAAAAACCCCGGTTTGCCCGAGGGCGAATGGCTCCTCGATTTCAACTCGGGAGTCAAGATCCGGGCCCAAGAATATGGCACCGCCAATGTGGTGTTCTTCGAGGGCGAATCCACTTATCGGGTTAAACCGGGAGATCAGATTTCGTTTGCCAACTACCAGAATGGCGGAAATACTTACGTGGTCGAGTACCGCACTTTTGAGGGAAGCCAAGAGCTGCAAGAGGTCAAGTTTTGGTGCGATGCCCCGCTCTCCAGCACGCAGGTACTCTCGGCTTTTGCCGAGCGGAATCCCGAGGTGGCCAAGCTCAAAGTCAAAGCCCAGTCAAAGCCGGCGCCGACCCAAGTCCTGCCCCAAAATAATAATTTCACTTGGATCTACCGCATGTGGTGGGCGGTCTCCATCACCTATTTCGTGATGTGCTTCGCCTCTTGCTCCACTGACGAAATATTTAAACAAAGTTTCTTGGTGGACATGAACACCCTGCAAAATCAAGCCGCCACCATCTCGCCCGACGCTTCCCCCTCCGATGCCTCCGAAGAATCCAATGTGCGGTTCATTGCCGAAACTACCCCCTTTGCCTTGGTCAATCAGGACGAAATGGTGAGTTTTAGCCTCGGTTATGAGGTTTCTAGCGGCTTTGATGCTTGGGCCGGGGCCGAGATAGTGGATGAGACTGGCGAAGTGATCAATGCTTTCGAGGCAGATTTGTACCGCGACGATGAATCTTCCACCTCTACTTATGTCACTTTCAAAGTGGACAAGCCCGGCAAATACACCATGCGCCTCTATACCGAAAAAGGGGCGATTTTCAACTCCAATATCCCCCCGCCGCAGGTGTATGCCAAGGTGGAAAAGGAATACCTGCTCTCGCGATGGTTCATCCTTGCGGCTTGCCTCGGGGTGGCGGGCATATTTGCCGTGCCTTTTTTTGAAAATAAATAGGGGTTATCATTCCCAGCCCCCGGCAGCGGCTTTCCGCCCTGGCAGCGGTTGTCATCCCCAAGCCTAACAACGGCCAACCCCGGCAGCGGCTTTCTGCCCTGCCAGCGGTTATCATCCGCAAGCCCAATCAGGGCCCAACCCTGGCAGCGGCTTGCCGCCCTGGCAGCGGTTGGCCATCCCCAAGCCCAATCAGGGGCCAACCCTGGCAGCGGCTTTCCGCCCTGCCAGCGGTTGTTAACCAAAAGTATCAAACCAAAAGCATCAAACCCCCGAAACCTTTGATACTTATGGCTTGCCATAAAACCCTCTTTTGCCCTTTTTTATTACATAGGCCCTTTTTGTCGCAGATCGGATCACAATGAACAGGCGAGCACCTTTTTCCCTGATTTCCCCCCATTAAATGCCGATATTGGGCAAAACGGGAACAAACGAGGAGAAAATCAAGGGGAAAATCATTAGTTTTTGCGGCCAGACCTTACAGGGCAGCCAGGGGCCCAAATGTGCCAGTGCAACGGTTGAACCGGGCCAAGGGTTAATTTCGCCCAAAGACAACTCTGCCTGCTCTATGAAAAATCTAATACTAACCTTCTTAAGGTGGCCCGCCCTTGCGCTGGCCTGCCTCACCGCCACCCTGCCCGCCCAGGCCCAGGACATTGCCGGGCCGACCGGCAGCGGTTCGTTCGGCACTATTACCACCACCCTGCCCAACGGCAACTTCGTGATCATCGACCCGGGCTACGACCTAGGGGCCATCTTGGACGTGGGGGCCGTGCACCTCTACAACGGCACCACCCTGGCCCTGATCAGCACCCTGACCGGCAGCACGGCCAGCGATCAGGTGGGCAGCGGTGGCATCACCGCACTGACCGGCAGCAGCCATTTTGTGGTGCGCAGCACCAACTGGAACGGCGCCCGGGGCGCGGTGACCTGGGTAAATGGTGCCACGGGCCTGAGTGGGCTGGTCAGTAACCTCAACTCCCTGGTGGGCAGCACCGCCAGTGATCAGGTGGGCAGCACCGGTATCACCGCCCTGGCCAACGGGAACTACGTGGTGCGCAGCCAAAACTGGGACAACGTTGGGCCGCCTTTGGCCATCAACGCGGGCGCGGTGACCTGGGGCAATGGCGCCGGGGGCACGGTGGGCGCGGTCAGTAACCTCAACTCGCTGGTGGGCAGCACCGCCAGTGATGGGGTGGGCAACGGCGGCGTCACCGCCCTGGCCAATGGTAACTATCTGGTGAGCAGCTTCTTCTGGGACAATGGCGCGGCCACCGACGCGGGCGCGGTGACCTGGGGCAATGGCCTGGGGGGCACGGTGGGCGCGGTCAGTAATACCAACTCCCTAGTGGGCAGCACCGCCAATGATCAGGTGGGCCTCAGCGGCGTCACCGCCCTGTCCAACAACAACTACGTGGTGAGCAGCCCCGACTGGGACAACGGTGCGGCGACCAATGCGGGCGCGGTGACCTGGGGCAATGGCACCACGGGCACGGTGGGCGCGGTAAGTTCCGCCAATTCGCTGGTGAGCACCACCGCCAATGACCAGGTGGGCAGCGGCGGCGTCACCGCCCTGACCAACGGGAACTACGTGGTGAGCAGCCCAAACTGGGACAACGTTGCGCCTTCGGTCAACGCCGTGGGTGCGGTGACCTGGGGCAATGGCCTCGGGGGCACGGTGGGCGCGGTCAGTGCCGCCAACTCCATGGTGGGCAGCAGTGCCAATGATAGGGTGGGCAACGGCGGCGTCACCACCCTGACCAACAATAACTACGTGGTGGCCAGCCCCAACTGGACCGGCGGCCCGGGCGCGGTGACCTGGGGCAATGGGGCCACTGCCGGCCCTCGCACGGTGGGCGCGGTCAGCGCCGCCAACTCGCTGGTGGGCAGCTTTGCCAATGATGGGGTGGGCAACGGCGGTATCACCGCCCTAGCCAATAATAACTACGTGGTGCGCAGCTCCGACTGGGGCAGCAGCGCGGGCGCGGTGACCTGGGGTAATGGCCTCGGGGGCACGGTGGGCACGGTCAGTGCCGCCAACTCCCTGGTGGGCAGCACCAACGATGACCAGCTGGGCAGCGGCGGCATCAACCCCTTGGCCAACGGGAACTACGTGGTGCGCAGCTTTGCTTGGGACAATGGCACCACGGCTAACGCGGGCGCGGTGACCTGGGGCAATGGCGCCGGGGGCACGGTGGGCGCGGTCAGTGCCGCCAACTCCCTGGTGGGCAGCACCGCCAATGATGTGGTGGGCTTCACCGGCTTCATCGCCCTGGCCAACAACAACTATGTGGTGCGCAGTGAAAACTGGGACAATGGCGCGGTGTTTGATGCCGGGGCCTACACCTACGGCCTTGGCACCGGCGGCACCGTGGGGCCCATCACCGCGGCCAACAGCGTGCGCGGCACCGTGGCCGGCGGAACCAATGCCACCTTTGCCATTTTCAGCACCGGGGCGCGCATCCTGGTGGGCCGCCCGGCCAGCAATTTGGCCACCGTCTTCCCCTACCTCCTCCCCACCTGGGACGGCACGGCGTGGTCGCCCAGCACCCCGAACGCTAGCGACAACGCTTTTGTGGCGAGCGGTTCGCCCGGCTCGCCCCCCAGTTTTGTGGCCAATGCCCTCACCGTCCAGGCCGGGGCCGACCTGTCCCTGGCCAGCGGCGTGACCGCCACCGTCAACGGCTCGCTCAACTACCTGGGCAATGTCACCGTGCAGTCGGGCGGGGCGCTGCTCCAAACCACGGGCAGCACCGTGGGCACCACCAGCGGCACCTTCACCGCCCAGCGGGCCGTGGCCAGCAAGGTGGGCTTCGGCTACAACTTCATCAGTTCCCCCGTAGCGGGCCAGTCCATCGCCTCGGTGCTGGCCGGCAACACTTTTACCAACAACCGTTTTCGCCATGACCCCACCCTGGCCAGCGGGGCTCGCTGGATCGTGTTCAGCGGCACCATGGCCGCCGGGACGGGCTACACCCACCTGCCCGCGGCCGGTACCGGCACCTTCAACTTTGTGGGCATACCCAAC
>JAYUVL010000435.1:0-5275 GCA_043754075.1 Cytophagales bacterium
CTGCCCGAAGGTGGGTACCAGGTGAATAAAGGGAGACTCACCTCTCCGGTGCTGCTAAGCGTGGCCGCCCACTTGGAAGCGAGTACCATGCCCACCGAACCGGGCAAGGAATCTATGCTGCGGATCATCAAGCGGATCCGCAAAACCCCCAAACTTTATCGGACATTGCTGCAAGAATTGGTGGCTAAAAACGTGGTGCAACTAACTGAAAATCGTATTTTGGGCATCAAGACCGGTTATAGGATGCAGATCGAGCCTGCGGTGCAACTTACACTCCGAGAACACCTCGAGCAGTTGATCCTCCACGGCCAATACAACGATCTTACGCTCGTACTCACCCTCTACCTGCTGCACGCCGCCAAGTTGATCGGCCAAGTATTTGTGCACAAGCCAGCGGCCGATCGCCTAAAGTTAAAGGAACAGGCTGCGGTTTTGTTCCACGATCAAGGCTTGGTAGCGGTGATTGGGAAGTTGTTGGGCGATGACGCAAAGAAAATGCGAGAATTAGACGACATGTTTGATGTAATTGGCGATTTGGCCGATAGCATCGCCGATGCAATAGATAGCGGGGTTGGTGATGCCGGTGGGGATGGTGGCGGAGATGGTGGTGGGGATGGTGGAGGTGGTGGCGGCGGTGATTGATCAGCCAGCTTAGTTGGTCGCGGCCCAGTTGCACCGCTGTTTGGTCAGTTCCGGGCCAGTACTGGCCGAACCGCAAATCAAAGCCCCAAGCTTATTAGGCGGGGGCTTTGGTTTTCCGTGGGCGATTGCGGATGTGGGTGGGTCACTGCACCACTTCGGCCTCGGGGTGCGAGCTGCGAAATTTGCTCAGTTCAGCCGCTGGGATCGGCATTTTGGCGCAATCCAGCGTGGTAATGAGTTTCAGCCCGAGCAATGGCCCAATGCTTTTGACCTCGCTACCGTTAATCCAAATGGCAGTTAGACCCGCTTTGTTAATTAACGGGCCGAGGTCGCTCACTTGAGTATGCGACAGGTCGATGGCGGTCAATTGGTCGTGCTCGCTGATCGGGTCCAAACTGCTCACTTTGGTGTGGGCAAACTTGAGGGCAGTTAGGTTTGACATGTTTTTCGCCACGTCCAAACTGGCCACTTGGGTGTTGGCGAAACTCAGCTCGCGCAGGAACACTAAGTTTTTGAGCGGGTCGAGCTTGGTAACTTGGGTTTCCGATACATTGAGCACTTTCAAGCGGCGCAGTCCGGCCAAAGGGGCCACGTCACTGATGCCAGTGCCGCTCACTTGCAAGATTTGTAAATTATCCAATTTTTGTAACGGCGCCAACGTATTGATTTGCAAATCAAAAGCATTAAGTTCGGTCAAATTGACCAGATTTTTCAACGGATCCAAGCTGGTGATTTTGGTGCCGTAGCAGTTCAATTTGCGCAGCATTTTGAGCCCTTTGAGCGGTTCGAGGGTATTGACTTGGGTCATCGAAATGTCGAGTTCTTGCAGATTGGGCAGTTGGGCCAGCGCCGAGATATCGCTGATTTTGGTCCCTTGCAAATAGACTGCTTCAAGTTTGGGGAGTTGCTGCAAGATGGCCAAGTCGGTGATTTGACTGTTGTTGAGGTTGAGGTGCCGAATGTTTTTCAGTTGCTCGAGCGGGGCCAAGGTCTTGATGAAGAACGCATTGACTACTTTTTTGTCGGCAACTATTTTTTCCAATAAAAATATTTTTTGCAAGCCGGCCAAGTCAGGGGCGGTTTTTAGTCCGGCGGCCGCCATCAACATTTTTTTCCATTCCTTGTCCACCGATTTCCACCAGCTCTCATCCAGCATGGGCAGCACTTGCACCTTGGGATACTTTTGCCGAAACTCATCCATCTTTTCTTTGGGCACTTTGCTGTAAGTGAGGTTGAGTTTCTCCAAAGCCACTAACCCACCGAGTACGGCCACATCTGCCACTTCGCTGCCCATCAAATTGAGGCGTTGCAGGTGGATGAGCGGTTGCAGCCCTTCCAACGCCGTGCTTTTGATTTTCACCGCATTGAGCTCAGGCATGACAAAAATGGAGTCAAAATTGGCTGGGGCCGGTTCGCCGCTGAACTTGGCGGCCTTCCGAAACACTGTTTTCCATTCTTCATCCAACTTGGCCCACCAGTCGGCATTGAGCGGGTTTTTCTTCAGGTTGATTTTGGTTTTGGGAAATGCTTTGGCGGGTAGCTCTTTGCTGGGGGCCACATCGGCCCTGGTTTCTGCTTGGGTAGTAGGCAGGGCTGTTTCGGGTTCGGGTTCGGCTTTGACCACCGTCGGGGGCTCAATGGCTGGGGCCACCATTGCGGTGTCGGGTGCAGCTACGGCGAGGCTATCGGACCCGGCCACGGTCTGTTCGTTGGTGCCTTGATTTGAGGTACATGCCCCCGCCCATACGATCGCGGCAAAGAGCATCCATTTCCATGATTTTATCATTCTGAAGTGAAGTAACGGGCAAAAAGTTAGAAATCGAGGTAAGGGGCAGGCCAAAATCGGCCTGATTGGGCGGCTGGCCGCTCGCCAAAGGATTGCAAGTATCGTGCAAATTATCAGTTAGGGGAACTCTGCGGTCGCCATAAAAACGGTCAGATCTGCAACTGATATCGCTAATTTGGATGGAGAAACAGCAAAAAAATAGATCAATCAGCCATCTTCATTGAGGAGTGGGCCAAGTCTAAGCTTCAGCAGGGCGGCAGAAGATTTGCCCTTTGTGGATGTGCAGGGGCGAGGGGATGTTGTTGTGGTACAATTGCCCGGTACCGAGTCCCTGCGGAAAGCGGGGATTTGCTTTGCCAAAAGGGAATTGGGCTAAAAAGTCAGCGGTCATTTGGCAGATAGCGTTCAGCCCAATGTTGCTCTCGAGGGCCGACGTGAGCCACCAACCAATGTTCAAGGCAGAAGCGGTAGTTATCCAATCGGTACAATCTTGCCTGCTGCCAATTAAGCTCGGCTTCAAAATAATGTATGCCGGTTTGATGGTTTGCAGCAAGCCGATTTTATCTTTTGCGGGTATCAGTTCCTCATCAAGGGCGATCGGTAAAGGCGAGAGTGCGCACAGGCGCGCCATTTCCTCTATTTGTCCGGCTTTGATAGGTTGCTCAATGGAATGGATATCGAGATCTGCCAACCGCTTGAGTTTCTCTAGGGCATCAGCAGGCAAGAACGCGCCATTGGCATCAACTCGCAAGGTGATTTCTTGGGCGGTGTAGCGTTGTCGGATACTTTTCAAGATTGCTATTTCTTGCGCAAAGTCCAACGCACCAATTTTTAATTTCAAACATTCAAAGCCGTTGGCCAATTTTTCCTCTATTTGGGCGCGCATGAAGTCAGGCGTTCCCATCCAAATGAGTCCATTGATCACTAATCTTTGCTGGCCTGTTGCAAAATCCTCGTGATAAACATTGCCCTTGCCTCCGTTTTTCAAATCCAAAAAAGCAGTTTCTAACCCAAACCGCACCGAAGGCAGGTGGGGGGGCACAAGGTTAGTGATCCAATCGCCCAAATCACGTTCTTTGCTTGCGCGTTGTGGTACTTCCGCACACAATTTGTTCAAAATTGCCTCCATCTGGCCTGTGGGCAAGGCATCAAGGCTCAACCCTTCAAGCGGCGCAACCTCGCCTACACCCACTACACTAGGCAAATCAGGATTGAAAAGGCGCAAAAACCACACTTTGCGCTCGCGCATCACACCCCGCGAAGTGCCTGCATCAAACTTGAAATAGAGTGTGTAGGGCTCGTAGGTAAGTTGTAGGTTCATGTTTATTTTTTCTTTAACGCTCGCAAAAGCGCGTTGAGCTATTTTGAGTCGTAAATAAAATTTTTGTATTTTTAGGGTGTTTTATAGGCAAGTTGGGTGGTGCTGTAAGGGGGACCAAGGCACAAAAGTAGGCAAAAAACTATTTCAAAAGTCTTTGTGTTTATCATGCTGGTTCTACCGTTTGTCAATGATACTGTCCAACGTCAATTGACGATCGATCAATTGCTCCAAGATCTTTTTTTGGTGATCTTGGTTGTCAGCATTCTCATTTTGACCACTTTGTTGGCCGGGAGCTATCCTGCTTTTTTCATTGCTAAGTTCAAACCCACCGAAACGTTAAAGGGCAGTTTTACCAGCGACAAAGCTCGGGGTGGATTGTTGCGTCAGTCGTTGTTGGTGCGCCAGTTTGCGGCCTCGATCGTGTTGATCATCGGCTCAATAGTGGTTTTTCCGCAAACCAACTTTATGCAAAACAAACCGTTGGGCTTTGCCAAGGATTTTCTGCTCACGGCCAGTTTACAGAGCCAGAATTTAAATGGTATTTTCCAAGCTCCGAATGATAGTTTGTTCCAAAAGCTTAAAACATTTACCAATGAGTTGAAGCAAAATGCCAATGTCCAATCGATTGCACTTTCCAATAACCCGTTGGGTTTGGGGGTAGTTCGTCGGGGCGTTGTTCCCGAAGGTTTTAAACCCGAGGGACAACCTGTTTATGGGATGCGTGGCCATTGACCAAAATTTTGTCCCCACGTATGATTTGACACTGTTGGCTGGGCGAAATTTTTCGGAAGAATTTCCGAGCGATGTCAACGAGGCTTTTTTGATCACCGAATTGGGGGCCAAAACATTTGGCTGGAAAACACCGGAGGAGGCCATTGGCAAAAGTGTAAATCGGGAAGGGAAAGAAGGCAAGATTGTGGGCGTGATCAAAGATTTTCACGCGGTAGGGCTTACGCTTCCGCTCGAGGGAGTGTTGTTTGATATTTTGCCCTCGCAACTCAATGTGTTTTCCATCAAAATCAATGCAGCCAATGTGCCGGAAACCATCAGTTTTATCGAGAAAAAGTGGAATGCTTTTTTCCCCGAGAATGCGTTTGAATATGCTTTTTTGGATCAAAGTTTGGCCAATTTGTATGCAGAACAACAGCGGCTGGGCCAAATGGTGAGTTATTTTGCTGGGTTAGCCGTCCCTATTTCCTGTTTGGGCTTGTTCGGCCTCATTTCATTGGTCACCCAGCAACGGCTCAAGGAAGTGAGGATCCGCAAGGTATTGGGGGCCAGCACTTCCCAAATTGTCGTGATTCTTTCTAAGAACTTTATGGGCTTGGTGCTGCTCGCATTCGTGATTGCTTCGCCGATTGCCTATTACTCGATGGACAAATGGCTGACCGATTTTGCGTTCAAGATCGATCTGGGGATCGGCTTGTTCTTGGGGGCCGGGGTGGCGGTTTTGCTCATTGCGGTGGGCACCATGAGTTTTCAGGCGATCAAAGCCGCCAAGGAAAATCCGGTAAAAGCTTTGCGGA
>JAYUVL010000436.1:0-10843 GCA_043754075.1 Cytophagales bacterium
CGGGCAATCCTTCCCAAATTTTGTTAATTGGCCAAACCGACATATTAGGGGCTGGTTTGGCAGCGTTTAATGGTTGGCTGTGGTAGGAGCGCCCCGCCCAAGTTGGTTTGGGATGATCCAAAAAATCAACTCCTTGTGTATTTTGAAACGGTTCGCAAATCCCATTTTTAAGGCCAATTGAAAATTAACTTTTTGTTTTTCAAATCGTTGCGCTTAGCCATAAAATCAAGATTGCGACAGAAGGTAGAAAAAACCAATATCCTCAAAACAGCTTAGATGCAGGGCAACCTATTGCCACATTGGCTTAAACTTCATAATGGCCCAGAGCCAAAGAAATCAAAACGATCACAATGTAAACACGGCAATCATTTTTATCTTCTCATATATTTCTATTTTTGCTAGTTGGTCAACGATACTCCGTTTTTTGCGTAACACCATGCTACCACTCTTTTAGATCTTCGCATGAAAAAGTTTTTTATCTTATTATTCATCACAGTCAACCTCTTGTTGTTGGCGGCCCTGTTGGTTCCCATTCTGTACGAAGATGAGATCAAGGCTAAACTAAGCAGCACCATCAACCAAAACCTGAATGCCAACGTCTATTTTGACGGTTTCGGGCTGAGTGTGTTCCGTCACTTCCCCAATCTGACCGCCTCGCTCGAGAATTTTGGGGTGATCAACCGCGCCCCCTTCTTGGGCGATACGCTTTTGGCAGCCGAGCGGCTCGAGGTGGGCATCGATTTTTGGAGCCTGTTTGAGCGTACTTATCAAATAAACGATGTCCGGCTGGCGCGCCCTCGTGTGCAGGTGAAGGTGCTGCCCAACGGGGAGGCCAATTACCATATTGTGCAGGAGCAACCAGCCACCGCCATCGACACCGCTAGTACCCCTTTTTCGGTCAGCATCAACCAATGGGTAGTGGAAGATGGCTATATGGTGTATGATGACAAATCACTGCCCAGTTATTTGGAAATCAAGGGGTTCAACCACCAAGGCAGTGGTGATTTTGAAACCCAGCAGTTTGACATGCACCTCAAACTACAAGCCGACAGTCTGACCGCTGATTATGACGGGGCCAACTATCTGAAAAAGAAACAGGTGGACATCGATATGCTCTTGGCCATCGATCTGGACCAATCCAAGTTCACCTTCAAGGAAAATTACACCAAAATCAACGATTTTACTTTCAGTTTTGAGGGTTGGTTGGCCATGTTAGCGGCGGGCGGCTTTGACATGGACATCCAGTTCGCTGCTCCCGAAAGTGATTTCAAAACATTGCTGTCCCTAGTGCCGGGAGTTTACACCGCCAGTTTCAAGGAAGTAAAGGCCGAGGGCAAATTGGCTTTCAGCGGCTACGTGCGCGGTCAATACCTCGATGCCCCCCCCAAAATGCCCGCCTTCAACCTCAAGCTGGCTGTAGAAAATGCCATGTTCCAGTATCCGACCGTGCCCACTCCGGTGAACAATATCCACATGGACATGTCAGTGGATAATCCAACCGGGATTTTGGATCAAACAGTGATCGATATTCGCGATTTTCGCCTCAACCTTGGCCCTAACCCCGTCAGTGGGAAAGTGCGGGTGCGCGGCCTGACCGATTATCAGATCAACGCCGACGTAAAAGCCAAAATCAACTTGGCCGAACTGACCAAAGTGTTCCCTATGCCCGGTTTGACCATGCAGGGACTGTATGACTTGCACTTATTGGCCAACGGTGTGTACAGCGAACTCAACAAAACCATCCCCAAACTGGATGCCAGCATGACCCTGCAAAACGGCTATGTCAAATCGGCCGATTATCCTTTTCCCATTGAGCAGATTTCGCTCAGTGCCCTGGCCAAAAACGAAACGGGGCGCATGGCCGATACCTATTTGGACTTGCAACGATCCTCGCTTTTGCTGGAGGGCAAACCGTTTGCCATTAGTGGTTCTTTCAAAAATTTGGATGATCTGGACTACAAAATGATGATCAAAGGCGAGCTGGATTTGGAAAAAATGACCAAAATTTATCCATTGGAGGGCATGACCCTGACCGGTAACCTCAAGGCCGATATCAGTACGGCCGGTAAATTATCCGATGCCAAGGCCCAGCGGTACGACAAACTGCCCACCAACGGCACGATGCAGGTTCGGAATTTTACTTACCGCAGCCCTTCCTTGGCCCAAGTGGTAAAAATCACCAGTGCGCAGGCCACCTTCACCCCACAGAAGATGATTTTGGAAAACTATCAGGGCTTTTTGGGCAGTTCGGATGTCGCTTTGTCCGGCAACATTTCTAATTACATCGCTTTTTTATTGCAAAAAGATGCCAAGCTGATCGGTAAAATCAATTTGACATCCAAAAATTTCAATGTCAACGAATGGATGAGCGAAGACCAATCAAAAGCCAAAACCGACACCGCCAAGCTGGTCGTGGTAAAAGTGCCCGAGAATTTGGACTTTACTTTCAATGCTGATTTTGACAAGCTCAAGTATGCCGATTACAACTTGAGCAATGCTCAAGGGCTCATGACCGTGCGCGGGGGCATCTTGGCACTGAACAATTTCCAGTTCGGGTTCTTGGGCGGCACCTTCGTCACCAAGGGCACCTATGATCCGCGCAACTTGGCCCATCCGTTGTTTGATTTTGCGCTCAGCATCAAGAATTTGTCCATCCCGGGGGCGTACCAGAATTTCAGTGTTGTCAAGGCTTTTGCCCCGGTGGCCCAAGCTGCCACGGGGCTGTTTGCCTCCGATTTCAAGATCAGTGGCGAACTGACCCAAAATTTGTTGCCAGCCTTGGGCACACTCTCGGGCGGGGGAAACATCGATATCTTGCAGGCCGGGTTGAAGAAATTGGAGATCTTAGAACAAATCAGCAATTTTACCGGCGTAGCCAACCTCAAGAACGTTTCGGGCCTCCAGCTCAAAAACTTCAATTTCAAGGCTGACGTGGTAAACGGCAAACTGTTCGTGGCCCCCACCGACCTCAAACTGGGAGGCTACGCGGCCAACATTGCGGGCAGCGCGGGCATAGATGGGTCCATTGATTACCTATTGAAACTCACGGTGCCCAAAAACCAATTGGCCGATCGCCTAAGCCAAGAACTGGATGCCTACCTGGGGGGCAAGCAGTCGGCCAACCCAAATGTGGAGCTCAATCTGTCCTTGGGCGGCTTTTTCCTCAAGCCGGTGGTCAAGCTGGTCAAGGGGGGTACCGAAGCCGCCATCCGCCAAGAAATCGCCGCCCGGGTGGCCGAAGAGAAAGAAGCAGCCAAGGAGATAGCCAAAGAGACGGTCAAGGGTGTAGTCACCGACTTTTTAAAGGACAAACTACGGCCCAAGAACGACAGCACCAGTGCTGCCCTTGACACCGCTGGGGGGGCAAAACCCGCCCCCAAGCCGCAGGAACGCATTAAAGAGGCTGCCAATAAGTTTTTTGATCGGTTCAAAAAACGTACGGCGCCCGCTCCTGACACTACTGCCAAGCCCCTCGCCAAACCAGATTCAGTGAAAGGGCAATAAGAAAGCGCACTTTATCGGGGCAGCCTGGCCCAAGCCATCTGCCTAGTTTTCGTCACTGGTCACGGTGAGGGCTTGGCCCTTTATGGTTTCGTCAAACTGGCCATTGTCGTAAGCCAAATGCCCGTTTACGAAAGTCTGGAGTACTTTGGTGTGAAAAGTGGTGCCTTCCAATGGCGACCAACCGCACTTGTATAAAATATTGTCCTTCGCTACGGTCCAAGCCGCATTCAAATCGACCAGCACCAAGTCGGCCGCGTAGCCCTCCCGGATAAATCCGCGCTGGTCGATCCGGTACAGGATCGCGGGATTATGGCACATTTTCTCGACCAATTTTTCCAATGAGATCTTGCCCTGTTTGTAAAACTCCAACATACAGTTTAGGGAATGTTGCACCATTGGCGCACCAGACATGGCTTGAAAATAAGGCTTTTGCTTTTCGGCCAAGGTATGGGGCGCGTGATCGGTGGTCACAATGTCGATGCGGTCGTCAAGGAGGGCTTGCAAGAGGCCCTGCTGGTCCTGCTCAGTTTTGATGGCCGGGTTCCATTTGATGAGCACCCCCAACTGCTGGTAGTCCCGATCTGAAAACCAAAGATGGTGCACCGATACTTCGGTAGTGATCCGCTTCTGCTTTAAGGGAATGTCATTTTGAAACAAATGCGTTTCGGCCTCGGTGGTCAAATGCAAAATGTGGAAGCGGGCATTGTGCTTTTTGGCCAATGCAATGGCCCGCTGGCTGGCCTCAAAACAGGCCTCGGCACTGCGGATGAGCGGGTGAAATTCCACCGGGACATTCTCACCATATTTCTCGCGGTAGTTGTTTTCGTTTTCCTCAATGATCTGCTCTTTTTCCGAATGAATGGCAATAATTGATTTGCAGTTGGCAAACAGTTTTTCCATGGTTGCCGGGTTATCGGCCAGCAGGTTGCCTTTTTTGGTAAAATAGAGGCCATCATCCGAAACACCGATCAGCTTGGAGGTGTCGGTTTTAATAATTTCATCAATGTTATCGCCGTTTACCCCCAAGAAAAAGGAATAATTTGCCAATGATTTTTGGGCAGCCAGTACATACTTGTCGGCAAGGGCCTGCACCGTCAACACATTGGGAAGGGTATTGGGCATGTCAATGAACGAAGTGACCCCGCCAGCGACCGCCGCCCTGGTTTCGGTGGCCAGATCGCCCTTGTGGGTCAGTCCGGGATCCCGAAAGTGGACTTGCCCATCGATAATACCGGGCAGCAGGTGTTTGCCCGTGCCATCAATCACATGAAAATCAGGTGCCGGACTGAGGTTGCCGATTTTTTGAATGATCCCGTCATAAAAAAGAATGTCGGTGATTGTACATTGGTTTTCATTAACGATGGTCACATTTTGGATGAGAAATTTTTTGGTCATCATGATGAATCGGTTGGGGGTGCTGCCATTGGCTGGCATGGTTGTCAACTTGGCAAAACTAATGGTTTTTTGCCCAAAAGCGGTTTTTGGTGGCGGGCTGAGGTGGTGTTGTTCGTTGAGTTGGGCAAGCCAAGTTTTGCGGATTCGGCAAAGGTTGGAAGGCACACCAAAAGTTTCAGTTAATCGGGCTTGATGTTTATTGATTTTCAAGTATTCGCAAAATAAAGTCATTTATCGTCACATTGAGCACTGTGTAGGCCACTGTTGGAGGCTGCCCGCCAAGTGCCACGGCAAACACCTTTGTTTATTTGACAAAATGAGATTGTTCTGCGATTCTTTTTGCAATAATCTTAAATTCTTGAGGGATGGGTTCCGACTCGGTGGGCACAAAATTATAGACAATATCGGCGTGCATAGGCGTACCCGGATCGTTGGTAAACACTGCTTTAGATTCTGGAAGTGGCTGCTTTGACGCATCCAATGGCGAGGCTTTAACCTCGGATCCTGCATTGATTCTGACTTTTTCGGCTTGAACCTGTGCCAATCCAACATATGTTTTGCCTTCGTATTGCATTTTTTGCCCGGCGATCCGGCAAAAATCCAGTGAGGTGTAAGCCAATCGCAACACTGAAACCTCATTGCTTGCTTTTGGTGGCAAGAAAGCTTCCTTTTTTATTTCGGCCACTTGCCCATCCCTTAGGCGTACATGGAAGGGCGAGAACACCAGCCTAACAAGTTCTTCTGTATCAATTATTACCTTTGGGATTGGTTTTATGTCCATTGAACAATTGACGTAAATACTTGTAAATCAAATGATTGTTCCGAGATATATTGCCTTTGATCAAGAGATCATTAAAGTACAAAGGGGGGGTGTCGGCAATTTCAGCCACGAATGCCATGCGGCTTTTTCCTATTTCCACCGATACACTTCCATAGCTGTTTTGCCAATCGAGATTAACGGTTCCATACGGAGTGGGCACTACACTGTTTTGGGAAAGGTGACCTAAGTATTCCTCCCCAATCTGTATCAAAAAATTCAATACATTATTGATAACAATATCCGAAACAGCTTCAGTACCTTCACCTGCCCAGTTAATGGGAAGATTATTGAAATTTTTAACATATCCTGTCAATTCATTCAATAAATAGTTCTGACAAGCTTGAGGATTCCATTGATTGGAAATGTAGATGGGAAGGTAGCCCAATGGCCCGTTGCGCGGGAAATGGCCTTGAGGAGTTATTTCTGGCACTACCAGTGCTTGCAACATTGAATAAGGAACCATCGGTACTATGTTAGGTTGATGAGCTGACAAACTTCTCGGGTTAGTAAATTTTTAAGACTATCTTTGTTGCGTATATGAGCTGCATTGAGCCGGTGCTCAAAACTGGCTAAATTATTCATATCGAGTAGTTCTTTTAATTCACAAATCTCATCCAGAAAGCAAGTGATATTGTGCGCAATGCGAATATTGGGATTTTGGTTGCGACTGAATAAAATATCGTAACGTTCTGTCAACGCATCTGGTTCATTTTCTTCAACAATCAGGCTTGTGGATGCCTGCTTGGCATCAAAAAATGAGTTGGAGAGAACCCTTGCATTCGCATTGAAAATTCTTCTCGGATCAATTCGATCTTCTGATACCCAATCAAAATCATCGATGTAATGAAGGCTGAAAGCATTGACAACCAGCGAATCGGTAAAACCGGCCAATGTACTCATCGTTGCTTTGAAGTGCGAATAAAATGGTAGCCACCGCTCATATTGAAGTGCATGAAAAGAAAGATATTGTCGCGTGCCCTCATTCATCCCTCGCAGCAAAAAATCTACATCCCCATTTTTGAACCCTTGAAATTGAAATCCTATTTCATTCGGTGTGCTTGGGGTCATGCGTGCATTTGCGGGATCAAGCTGGAATACATAATTGAAGATCGGCTCAAACTTGGTAAATTTATTTCTAAAATCTGAATCATCGATTAGTTTTTTGAATTTTGAGGGTTTAAAGATTGGGGCCGCCAAAAAAAGTGTGACCACACATTCCTTGATCGAATGTTGGTTTTGGGTTGCCCGCAGATAATCACTAATTTCCATGAGAATACTTTGTTTATCTCAAAGATAAACAGCCCACTCCCCACTCCCAAATTTTTCTTAGCTTTACCCCGACTTAAACTCCCTCTTGATGAAAAAACTCTTGTTGATCAGTTGGTTGGTGTGCAGTTTCCAAACCCCACCCACTGATACGCCCCAAGCCAAAGTGCGGGCATATCGCCAAAGCCACGAGCACCAATGGCTGGCCGAATACTCCCGGTTTTTGGCCATCCCCAATGTAGCCAGTGATTTGCCCAATATCGGCCGCAATGCCGCTTTTGTCATGGACATGATGAAGCAGCGGGGCCTGGCCAACGTCCAACTGCTCGAGAGTGGGGTGGCCAATACCCCGCCGGCTGTTTTTGGGGAAGTGCGCACTCCTGGGGCCACCCGCACCATCACCTTTTATGCCCACTACGACGGCCAGCCCGTGAACCCGGCCCAGTGGGCACCGGGCATCGAGCCCTTTGCCCCCGTTTTTTTGAACGGCTCACTGGAAAAAGGGGCAAAAATCACCGCCCTGCCCGCCCCTGGCCAGCCGATCGACCCAGAATGGCGGCTCTATGCCCGGGCCGCTGCCGACGACAAAGCGGGGGTGTTTGGCCTGTTGGCCGCTTACGAAGCTCTGACCAAAACTGGACAAAAACCCACCGCCAACCTCAAGTTCTTTTTTGAGGGCGAAGAAGAAGCCGGATCGCCGCACTTGGGCCAGTTGATGGCCCGCCACCGCGAACTGCTCAAAACCGACCTGTGGATCATTTGCGACGGGCCCGTGCACCAGTCGGGCCGCAAGCAACTCAGTTTTGGGGTACGCGGCGATGTGAACCTCCACCTGACCGTGTATGGCCCCCGGCGGCCCCTGCACAGCGGCCACTACGGAAACTGGGCTCCCAACCCTGCCCTGCGGTTGGCCAAATTGTTGGCCAGCCTGAAAGATGACTCGGGCCGGGTGCTGGTGGAGGGTTTTTATGACGATGTGGATCCGCTCACCGAGCTCGAGCGGCAGGCATTGGCCACCGTGCCCGAGTATGACGAGGAGATCAAAAAGGAACTCTGGCTGGCCCAAACCGATGGTGGCGGCCAAAAACTGGTCGAGATGATCAACCTGCCCTCGCTCAATATCAATGGGATGCAAAGTGCCAATGTGGGCAATATGGCCGCCAATGTCATTCCGGCCACAGCTACGGCGGTGCTGGATCTGCGGTTGGTGCTGGGCAACGATCAAGAGCGGCAAGCGCAAAAAGTGGTGGCCCACCTCAAAAAACAGGGCTATTTCGTGACTGCCACCGAGCCGACCGAAGCGGAACGCCTCGCCCATCCGTTAATTTGCAAAGTGGAAAAAAAGAGTGGTTACAACGCCCAACGGACCAAACTGGATCTGCCCATTGCCAAGCTGGTGATCGCAGCGGTGCAGGCCACGACCAAAGATCCCCTGATCTTGCACCCCACTAGCGGCGGCAGTTTGCCGTTGTACTTGTTTGAGCAGCACGTGCCCGCCCCCACCATCTCGGTGCCGATCGTCAACCACGACAACAACCAGCATGGGGAAAACGAAAACTTGCGCCTCCAAAACCTGTGGGATGGGTTGGAAACTTTGGCCGCCGTGATGTTGATCAAATAAAGTGGGCCCAAAGGAGGCCAGTCAAGCCGATTTTTCGGATTGGTAGGCCCACTTTTCCAAGGCTTGCCCTTACACCAAGCGGTTGTTCTCGTCCGGGAATACGAGGGCGGGGCGGAAATGCTGGGCCTCTTCCTGGGTCATCAGGCCGTAAGCCATAATGATCACTATATCGCCCACTTGCACCTTGCGGGCGGCAGCCCCGTTGAGGCAGATCTGGCCACTGCCCCGCTCGCCGGGGATCACGTACGTCTCAAAACGCTCGCCGTTGTGGTTGTTCACGATCTGGACTTTCTCGTTGGGCAACAAATGGGCGGCGTCGAGCAAGTCTTGGTCGATGGTGATGCTCCCAACGTAGTGCAACTCGGCTTGGGTCACTTTGGCCCGGTGGATTTTTGATTTTAGGACGTGGATGAACATGCGATGGATTGGGGGTGGATTGGGAATTAGCCCATTCATTTAGAGAATAATGTTGTCAATCAACCTTACCTGGCCCAAGTGCGCTGCCACCAAAATGGCGTGCTCCCGGCCTTCGGCCAGAATCTCAACCGGTTGGAGGGTGTTGGTTTCGGCCACTTCCAAGTACTCAACGTTGAAAGCCCCAAAACTGTTCAAGTAGTCCATCGCTCCGGCCTTGGCTTGATCAATGCTGGCCAGGTGAACCAGCGCCGATTGCACTTGGCGCAGGGCCGCGTACAGATGGGGGGCCACGGCCCGGTCGGCAGGCAATAGGCGGCGGTTGCGCGAGGACATGGCCAGCCCGTCGGGTTCGCGCACAATGGGACAGCGGTGCAGTTCAATGCCCCAAGCCAGATCGGTGATGAGCTGTTGCACCACCTGGCACTGTTGTAAATCTTTTTGGCCAAAATACGCGCGATCGGGTTGCACTAGGTTGAACAATTTGCTCACTACCAGCCCCACGCCCGCAAAATGCCCCGTACGGTGCTGGCCTTCCAGTACCTGCTCCAAGGGCCCAAACCCCAACTTGGTGACCGGCGGCACCGGGTAGATTTCGGCCTCTGTCGGTGCAAAAACCAGATCACAACCCACAGCGGCCAGTAATGCCAGATCTGCCTCAAGGGTGCGCGGATAATGGGCCAAATCTTGGGGGTTGTCAAATTGGGCCGGGTTGACAAAAATGCTGCACACCGTGGTCCCGTTGTGGGCCTGTGAGGCGCGGATGAGCGATAGATGGCCCTCGTGCAGGGCGCCCATGGTGGGCACTAGCCCGATCCCGCTCGGGCGGAGCGCACGCAGGGCGGCCTGCAATTCGGCTTGGTGATGAAAAACGCGCATGGTTCAGAAAAATCGCGCAAATGTAAGCCAACATTGCCGGGTAATGGCAGGTTTGGCGGTTTGTCTCGGTCGCGGCTTTGATCTTTTGGCAATTATTGTGCTATTTGGTAGGGAACTAAATCCATCGCCCATTGATTAACCCTCCTCACAGGAGCCTGTTCATCCATTTTTCTCATGACCATTGACGACCTCCGGGCCCGTGGGCTCATCATATTCGAGTGCATTAGCGGCAGCCGGGCTTATGGCACCCACCACGAAAATTCGGATACCGATATCCGGGGTGTTTTTGTCATGCCCGAAACGACTTTTTTTGGCCTCCACGCCGTGGAGCAGGTCAACAATCCCAGCAATGATGTCACCTTTTACGAACTTCGGCGTTTCATCGAGCTGCTCAACAAAAACAACCCCAACGTGCTGGAACTGCTCAATATGCCGTCCGATTGCATCATTTACCAGCATCCATTGTTTGCCCAGCTCCGCCCCTCACTGTTTTTGTCCAAAATTTGTCAATTTACTTTTGCCAATTATGCCTTTGCCCAAATCCAAAAAGCGCGGGGATTGAACAAAAAAGTCCTGAACCCGGTCAGTGAAGTGCGCAAAACTGTGCTGGATTTTTGCTTCGTAACGGAGAAGCAAGGGGCCATTCCCCTACAAAATTGGCTGGAAATCAAAGGAGTGCGCCAAGAAGACTGCGGGTTGGTCAATGTGCCGCACATCCGGGATCTGTACGCCCTCTACCACGATCCGCAAGCCGAGGGGCCCAACCCATTGGGCTTTCGGGGCATCATGCGCTCCGCCGACTCCAACGAGGTGTCGCTGAGCAGTGTGCCCAAAGCACTGGACCCGCTCACCTATCTGTCATTTAACAAAGACGGCTACTCGAGCTACTGCCGGGACTATAAAGAGTACTGGGAGTGGGTGGACAAACGGAACGAAGCCCGATA
>JAYUVL010000437.1:0-4968 GCA_043754075.1 Cytophagales bacterium
TCTCGCCCCATCTGTACAACGACGAGCAGGACATGGCCGCCTTGCTGAATGCCCTGCACGAACTAAGCGTACCAGTGGCCTAGGCGGCTCAAAACCTGCTTCTCATCCGTCACTGGAGAAGGCCTTGGCAGCAAAAAACCCCATCGCCACCAGCAGGGAGAAATCAAACTGGTGGCGATTGTTTCGCCCATGTTTGTCAAAATCCCATTTAAACCGTAATTTTAGACCGTGCAAGGAAGTTTCACCGCTTCCGAGCAACGATTTGACACGGGCGTTTTACCATCTTTCTGATTTTATTCACCGCTGTACTCTTTTCTATGTTTGCCTTGACCCCGATGGTGAGGAATATACTACTCCTCAACCTACTCATATTTATTATTGGCCAAGTTCTCCAATTGGATCTAAGCGAACTGTTTGGCCTCAGTGCGTTTGGCTCTTCCCATTTTCAACCTTACCAAATCATCACCCATTTGTTCATTCATGCCAGTTGGATGCACATCTTGGGCAATATGCTGGGGCTCATCATCTTCGGGCCCAAACTGGAAATGGCCTGGGGACCGAACCATTTTTTGGTCTTTTATTTTGCGTGTGGTTTTGGGGCCAGCTTCCTGCACTTCTTGGTCAATGCGGTGGAACTTCAAATCCTGCTCAAAGACATCAACGCCTATAATCTCAATCCCTCCTACATTTCATTTGACCGTTTTGTGGCCACGCGCCACTTGACCGGCTTTCTGGACTTTGTCAATGCCTTTGGCGACCATGACACCGACCCGGCCTATTTGGCCAAAAGCAAAGAGTATCTGCGGGCCTACTATCTCCAGATGCAAGATTCCTCACTGGTGGGGGCATCCGGGGCCATTTTTGGAATCCTTCTGGCCTTTGGCATGACCTTCCCCCGCGACATTCTGTATGTCTTTTTTGTGATACAGCTCGAGGCCCGCTTCGTGGTGATCCTCTATGTGGCCCTCGAACTGTACATTACTTTGCAGGCCGCCCCCAACGACAACGTGGCCCACTTTGCCCACTTGGGCGGAATGATTTTTGCCTTTTTGTTTGCCCGACGGTGGGCCTCCTGATAATCCGGGCATTAAACTTTGTTTTAATCACAACTTTCACTGATTTATACTAGTTATAGACCCATAGCTTTCAATCCTTGTGAAATGAACACTTTTGTCAGAGATATTAAATACGAATGGACCAAGCAGAACAACGGCCTGATGCGCCTTATCATTGTCAACATCGCCATTTTTGTGGTGTTGAAGCTGTGGTTCTTTTTTGAGCGGATTTTTACCCACTCCGATAACCCCGAGGCGCAAGACACCGTTGCCCTCAATTATATCATTGGCAAAATCTCGATCCCAGCTGAGCTGAGCCAATTTATCTGGGAACCTTGGACCCTGTTCACCTTCTCGTTTGTCCATTTTGACCTCTTGCATTTGGTGTTCAATATGTTCATGCTGTATTGGTTTGGCCGGTTGGTGGCCGAGTTCATGGGCAACCAAAAATTGCTCGCCCTCTACCTCTTGGGTGGGGTCGGCGGCGGCTTGTTCTATCTGCTGCTCTACAACACCGTCCCGTTCTTCATGAACCTGTCCGACAAAGTGGGCCCAGGCATGATCGGGGCCTCCGCCAGCATTTATGCCATCATTGTGGGCATTGCCACCTTGCTGCCCGACTACCAAATTCACCTCCTATTTTTTGGACCGGTCAAACTCAAATGGGTGGCCGCCGTCACGGTTTTTCTTTCCTATATCTCAATGGCCGGGTATGCCAACCAGGGCGGCAATGTTGCCCACGTGGGGGGCGCACTCATTGGCTATGTCTTCGTCCAGCAATTGCGGCGGGGCAACGACCTGAGCCTGTTCCTCACCCGGTCGATTGGCTGGGTCAAGAAGCAGTTCAAATCCAAACCCAAGGGCAGCAAAGTGGGCCGGGCCGACGATCGCCGGGGGGCAAGTGGCTCCAACAAAAACGGGAGCAGTGCCAACCCTTCCCAAGACGAGGTAGATCGGATATTGGATAAAATTGTTGACAAAGGCTACGAAAGCCTGTCCCAAGAAGAAAAACAGATCTTGTTCAAAGCCAGCCAGAAAAAATAGAGTGCAGAGAGCGGGTATCTAGATTCTGCAAGGCCTGAGATGCCTCAAGGGTTTTGTAGCAAAATGGCCCAACATCGCCACGACGCGCCGTTTTGGGGTACGTCCCCTCCTCGCCGCTGGGATTGGCGTGGACTTTGCTCGCCACCATTGACCAACTAATTTATAAAGATCTTCGAATGGCTAAAGAAAATCAAATCGAGGAAATCCTGATCGAGCATCTAGTGGAGCTGAAGTACAGCTACCGACCTGACATTGTCATGACCTAAATAAAAACCAAGGATTTATCAATACAGTCAAAAAGCACGCAAAAAATGTTTTCCAAGAACCACTAAAAGTGAATACAAACCAGTCTATTAGCTGAAAAACTACCTAAACAGTTACAAAAAGCAACGGTTAAAAACCTCATTGAGGCCACCATTTATGAACGATTGAGTGTAAAGTGGTAGCCATCCAGACACACTTTTGGGCAGGACTGTTTTTGGCAAATGACAAGTTATTTTACTTTTACTTCTACATTTATCTATTGAATTACCGCAATACGTTCGCATAAAAATCAATGACACACTCGGCCAAAATAAAAGCCATTACCATCGGTGGTTCTGCGGGTAGTCTAAAAATAGTGAAGATGATCTTGCAAGCCTTCACCCGACCTTCCCCAGTACCGATTATCATTGGGCTGCACCGGTTGCAGAATGATCCCAGTTCGGGGCTGCGCGAGGTGATCCAGTTTTCAACTGATATGCCAGTGATCGAGCCAAGCAATGGCGACCCCATCATGGCTGGTACGGTTTATTTGGCCCCATCCAACCGCCACTTGATCGTTGAGCCAGACTACACTTTTTCGCTGTCGCAAAGCCCCTTGGTGCAGTATTCCCGTCCTTCCATCGATGTGCTGTTCCTTTCGGCCGCCGATGTGTACAAGTGCCATCTCGTTGCCCTGTTGGTCACAGGGGCCAATCGCGACGGGGCAATGGGCATGAAAATAGTGAAAGAAAATGGCGGTTTTACCATTGTGCAGGATCCGGCCGAAAGTTTTGTTGACACGATGCCCCGGGCGGCCCTCGCCCTGACCAGCGTGGACAAAATATTGGGGGTAGATGCAATGGCTCCTTTCCTCGAGATGTTGTATGAATCAACCCTATCCCAACCCTAGTTATTGGCCCTCACATAAGGGTTACTGACCTTTTCCCGGCCAATGCTAGTGGGCGAACCGTGCCCACAATAGACAATCGTGGCATCGGGGAGTGGGTAAAGTTGCGTGCGGATGCTGTGGAACAGCGTTTCGGCATTGCCCCCGGGGAGATCAGTGCGCCCTACACTACCTTGGAACAGCACATCGCCCCCTATGCAAAAACCATCGGTGGGGCTATAAAATGCCAAGTGGCCGGGCGAGTGGCCGGGCACAAATAAAATATCCAAGGAAGACTCCCCAAATACCAGCTTCTCTTTTTCGCTCAAGTACTGATCGGCCACACTTTCTTCATAAGCGTTGAAACCAAAAACTGGGGCCCGTAAAACACTCATTCGCAACATTTCGGCCTCTAAGCGATGAATAAGCAGGGGTACTTTGTAGGTTTCCTTCACAAAATGATTTCCCAGTACGTGGTCAATGTGGCAGTGAGTGTTCACCAATACCACCACTTTGAGGTGGTGGTCACTGATGTATTGTTGCAACTGGGATTTTTCTGCCCGGGTGTAGCACCCTGGATCGACCACAACACAAGCCTTGGTTTCGTCGCTCAAAACGAAGGTGTTTTCCTGAAAGTCGTTGAAAGTAAATGACTGAACTTTGATCATGCAGTAAAATTAAGGGAAAGGTTTGGGATTATTGCCCAAAAAAACCAAGATTTGCCCTATGCCAGCTCCCCATTATTTCATTACTGGTGCCACTGGCCTGATCGGGAGCCACTTGGCCCGCCATTTACTGACGGCGGGCAGTCCGGTCACTGCGCTCAGGCGGGCGGGCAGTTCGCTCGCACTGGTGCGCGACATTGCCAACCAGATCGAGTGGGTAGAGGGCGATGTGCTGGATATGCCCCTGCTCACGGCTACTTTTGCCCATGCCGATGTGGTGGTCCACGCCGCTGCGCTCGTGCAGTTGCAACCGCGCCAGGCCGAGGCCATGCGCCAAGTGAACGTGCAGGGAACCGCTAATGTGGTCAATGCCTGTTTATTGGCGGGGGTAAAGAAAATGTGCTACCTCAGTTCGGTTGCCGCGTTGGGCAAGGCTGGGGCCGACGGGAAGATCACCGAAAAATCAATGTGGGATGCCCAGACAGCCGCTACCCGCTATGCCGAATCCAAGCATTTTGGGGAACGGGAAGTTTGGCGGGGCATGGCAGAAGGGCTGAACGCGGTCATCGTCAACCCCTCAGTTGTATTGGGCGAAGGCTTGCTGAGCCAATCAACGGGGCAATTGTTCCAATACGTGGCCAATGGGGCCCGCTATTATCCTTCCGGGCTGATCAACTTGGTCGATGTATTGGATGTGGCCAAAGCAGTCCAACAGCTTTGTGAAAGTGGGATCGTGGGTGAAAAATTCATCCTCAGCGCAGTTGATATGTCCTACCAAGCTTTTTTTGGGGCTGTGGCCCACGCATTGGGCAGATCTGCCCCCACGCGACTGCTTACGCCCGGTTTGGCTTGGGCCGTTTTGGGGCTGGCCCGGCTATCGGCACTTTTTACCGGCGGTGCTCCCCGGCTGACCGGCGAGATGGTACGGGCAGCCAGCCAGCAACACCAGTACAGTGCCCAAAAAGTTAAAGCCGCACTGGGCTTCCAGTTTTCCCCCATGGACCAAACCATTATGCGCGTTGGGGAGTATTATCGGACCAAACAATAAAAAAGTGCCCTTTCGCGAGCGAAAGGG
>JAYUVL010000438.1:0-2209 GCA_043754075.1 Cytophagales bacterium
CAAAAATTTAATGGGTGAAACAAATCATTTAATACCCCAAAATTGGTGACATCTTTCTGGTTCCACAATCGTCAGATTGATGATTATGCCTCATTAAAATAACTATTTTTGCTCATCATTTTGACTATTCCCCTTCGCGTTTTCCCACTGGGCCGCAATGGCCGCCTGGTGCTGGCCGGCAAAGAAGTACAGTTGCCGGCCGTGGAATGCCCAAAGGTCACTCCACCCGATATTTGTACCGATAAATAGTCCGGGTGGCGTTGGGTTCATTGTAGTGCCCCAAAAAATAGATTAAATCGTTGTCCACATGGCAGATAACGGGTGCATTGGCCAGGGGAAATGGGAAAAGTCCTAAAAAGCGGTACTTTCCGTCGTAGGCAACCAAGGCGTCGCCTCCGGGATTTTCCAACGTACTTACTACCAACTGGCCATCAGGGCTGATCATTAGGTTAAAAAAGGTGCTCAGCTTTCGTCCATCAGGCGGGGTGGCATCTTTGGTCAGGTAAACAAAGTTTTGCTTGAGCCGTGAACTTAGGGCAGTTGGTGGTCTCGACAAATATTTGAGCCGATGGCTCGCGGCGTCGTAGATATGCAGGTTGGCCGTGGCCCCAAAGGTGAGCACCAGCTCGCCCGTGGCGCGGTTGAGCGCGAACAAAGTCTCGCAGGCATAGGGCAGGGTGCCGGCAGGGTGCCGATATACCGAATCATACTGGCCAAAGCTGGCCAACAACTGGTAGTCGAGGTCAAAAGCCGCAAGGACGGGGTTTTGGTACATTTCGGGGAGGTGCGTTTGCGAAATGCTCAGGCCATAGGTGGGGAAGTACAACTGGCTCTGGTAAAAGGCCCCCGGGGAGATCAGCCCGAGATTGCGGGACATCGAGTGGAACTCGCGGTTGGCCTGATTTGTCATCAGGTAGCCGGTGGATATAAACTCGTCGCTGGCCCCAAACTTGACCACCTGCTGGCCCATGGGGTCGTAGGCCAAGGTTTGGCCCGAGTCCAGGGCTATGAGCATGGGCGTTCCCGCAAACAGGCCAGGTGCATTGCCGATCCCGCCGATCTCGCGCAACAATTTCCCCTTGCCGTCAAAGACAGAGATAATGGCCGTCCCGAAGTTGACGTAGTAAATTTTGTCGTGCAAAAAGTAAGGGTAGCCCGAGGTCAAGAGCGGCAAACTGAGTTTTGATTGGCCAGCCGGATAGCGCAGCACCAGCGAATCGGCCAAGGCAAAGTGAAGACTTAATGGGGAAACAGGATTGGACTTTTCATTATCACCGGGGTTACAAGCCCAACACAATACCGCTGCCAAACAGGCGGCTACATGTGCCAATAGGCGAAAGCTTGCCCACTGGTTGGGGACAAGCTCTCTTGCTCGGGTGGCCAAGTTGGAGTACATCAGTTACAGGAAGGTTGGCCGGTACAGCTCAGGGAGGAGGTGCAAGATCCGGATACCATTGGGTTGCAGAACCAATTGCAGGACCTGTCCGGTCCACGCTTTGATTCGCAAGTGCCTTTTGGTGTCCCATCCCCGCTCCCTGTCGCCTGCGCCTCATTATAAAACGACTGGGCCAGGGAAATGCCGCCCGCCAGGACGCTGCCCAGCAACATGGTGCGGACTAGATTTTTGCTTGGTTTTTTCATAAAGACAAAAATTTAATGGGTGAAATATAAGACTTGACAAGACAAAATTCGCCATTCGCTTCTGGTTCCGCAATAGGTAAATCACTTAATTTAGCTAGGTGATTTGCCTATTTTTCGCTATAAGCTGTGCAACTTGGGTGCCCAGCCGCTCGGTGGAGGCCAAAATGCTGGCCTGGTGCCGGCCCGCATACCAGTACAACCCACCGCGACCACTGAGGCCCAGCCTATCCATCAGGTTATCCTTGTGCGCATCGATGGTACGGGGGCTTACATGCAGCAGGTCGGCTATGTGTTGGGAGTTGGTCAGGCCGCAGGCCACCAAGGCCAGCACCTCCAGCTCGCGGGGGGTGAGGGCCGCCAGGCCGGCGGGCACCTGGCCAGCGGGCACCAGGCTGGCCAGGGGCAGGTGCCCGCTCCAGAACCGGTGGCCCCGGTCGAGTTTTTCCAGGCAAAGGGGCAGTTCCTGGGCCAGGTGGGCCGCCGAGAGCAGGGTGACCATTTCCATCCCTTCGGCCGCTTGACAGATGCCGGGGTCGGGGGGCAGGGCCAGCAGCAGCCGCACGGCCGG
>JAYUVL010000439.1:0-2820 GCA_043754075.1 Cytophagales bacterium
TTTTAGCTTAACTTAATGGGTTTGGGAAAATGAATGAGTAAGTATTGATAAATGGGGAAAAATACCTGACCCATTTCCATGTAAAAACAGAACCAGTCAATTTATACTCGAATCCAGGGGGTAGGGTGATTGGAGTTAGAATCACTGAAATGGAAGCCACAGCGATCAAGAAAATAAAAAAAATGGAGGTAATGTCTGCAAATTTTTTACTCATCAACAAATATACTGAACCTTGTGCAAGGGGGAAGCCCCCTAATAGTGCACCGACTATGTACCAATATTTTAAGTTAAATTGAGTCCACCCAAATAGAACGTTTATACTTTCTGCTAAAGTACCTAACCCAAAAGTTAAAACACCTATTGTCCACCACATTAGGTACTTTGTTTTTCTCTGCTGATAGTGGTAATACATTTCACGAACAAAAAAGACAGAAAAAACTGTTGTGATGATGGGTATATACTCAATTAGTTCACTCATGATGTTAAGTTTGGCGACTTGGCAAAAAAGGTTTAGCGCAAAAAAATGAAACGAACTACAACAGCGGTTTGTTTTGGGAAAAATAGCAATGAGAGTGAGTCGTTCCCATTATCGCAGTACAAAAGTAATTAAAAAATGCTACCAAGGCGGTTGGCCTCCAGCACTCTTTGAGCCAAGCGTGCTCAAAGCAGATCATCTGCACTTATTAAAACAAAAGATCAAGCCTACTTGTTCAATGATAAACAATTCTTATACTCACAACAAGTCGTGTTGTACGAGACATTGGGAGCAACCAAACTAACATCACCAGCTATGGGCATCCCCGATCCAAGCGTGCCTGTTCCACGACGGTCTGCGTCAGACTGGTGCTCAAGCTCTACGCTATAAGGCCAGCGGGGCACGCGATCCACACGGAAGAAACGTTCATTGTACGCGGACGGCCAGTCAACACAGCAAGTTGTTCCTGGCAGCAGCTCTCCGTGGGCAAACTGGCCACTGTGGACAGACTTGCAGCGTAGGATTTTCCCGAACATTGCCAAGCGCTCCTTACTCAAAGCGCAGACTTTCAATTGGGTCAAGTTTGGCCGCTTTGGCGGCTGGGTAATAGCCCGAGATCACGCCCACGGCCACGCACACGACGACCGAGGCAGACATCCATAGCCACGGGACGATAAAGCCGCCCGGGTTGATGAGGGTGGACACAATATTGCCAATGAGAATGCCCAACACCACGCCGATGGCCCCCCCGATCTGGCAGATAACGATGGCCTCGATCAAGAACTGTTGACGGATCAGCGCTGGGGTGGCCCCCAATGACTTGCGGACGCCGATTTCGCGGGTGCGCTCGGTCACCGATACCATCATGATGTTCATCAGGCCGACGGATGCGCCCAGTAAAGTGATAAATCCAATGCCAATGCCCCCCAAACGTAGATAGCCACTGGTTTCTTCCACGGCCGCCGCCACTGATTCGCTCCGGGTCACTTCAAATGAATCGGCCTTGCCCAGTTGGTCGCGGCGGATCTTGCGCATCAGCCCAGTGGCTTCGCTCATGAGGTACTCAAATTTGGTGGGGTCCTTCACCATGCAGGTCGTCGAGAAATAGAGCCGTCGGCCCGCGCCGAGGATCAGGGCGTTGGTGAGCGGTACAATGACTTGGCGGTTGGCTCCGCCACCGGCCCCAAAGCCAGATTTATCTTTCATCACCCCGACTACCTTGTAGCGGTTGCCGAGTACGTTGATATCTTTGTTGATCGGGTCGCTTTTGTCAAATAATTTTTCGGCTACTTCGCTGCCAATAATGGCCACCGGAGTGCCTGAGCGCAACTCGATGCTGGAAAAATTGCGGCCTTTTTCCAGTTCGGTGCCTTTGGAAATCAAGTAATATTCATCGCCCCCAATGATTTGGGTGTTGGGGTTGGTTTTTTTGGACAGGTACTTTATCTCGGCAATCCCGGTAACGTTGGTCGAAATGGCGATGTCGGCATTGCCCCCAAATTTGTCCTTGAACTCCCGGATTTCTTCATACACGATCGGATCTTTGGTGAGCCGGTCGACCATGCCCCCGCGCTGACTGCGCCGGGTTTGGGATCGGTCGCTGACATCGAAGCTGCTACCGCCCAGATCGGACAGACCAGAGGCAATTGAGGAAGAAATGCCATCAATGGCCGTCAGGATGCCTACCAGTGAGGTGATGCCAATGGCGATGATGGCCGCAGTGAGGGAGGTCCTGAGCAAATTATCTTTGATGGCTTTGAGGGCCTCTTTGACGTTTTCCGAAAGATTCATGGCGAAAGACGATGAATGAATGTGGGCGGGTTGGTCGGGCCACAAACAAAACTAGCCCCTTTTTGCCACAAAGCAATGGCAGTCAGTCCTCCTCTTCGTCAAAATGCTCTAAATCGGCTTCGGCCACCTTAAACTTGTTGGCGTTGCGCAGGATGATGCGGATGCACTTGCCCGTCAGGATGGAATCTTCCAGCGCGTTGTGGGCTTCATCGGCCCGGGACAACCCGAAGAACTCGGCAATGGCCCCGAGCCCCAGCGACTTGGGCGTACCGATTTTATTGGCGCGCAAGATCCGAAAGTAAAAATTGGCCAGGACAAAAAGATCGAGCACCCGGTGTGAATATTCCCAGCTTACCTTGGCTTCGCGGTAGGCATAGCGCATGAAATTGACATCGGTGGTTACATTCTGGCCACACACCACAATGTTGCGCAGCTCTTCGCGCTGTTTGCGAAAGCTGCCCACGTGTTCCAAAAGCCACGCCTCAAAATCCTCGATCACTTCGTAGATCATCGGGGCGTCTTCCAGGTCGGCCAAGGTCAGTCCGTGAACTTTG
>JAYUVL010000440.1:0-14225 GCA_043754075.1 Cytophagales bacterium
GGCAATGGCAAGCGCTATTGGTTCAATACCAAGCCCAACATCAACATCCTGATCAACCAGGCCAAGTCCGACATTAAAAATGAGGAAGTAGATACCGAAATCCTCAAACTGTTGAAGCAGCGAACGGCCAAAACTACGGCGTTCAATGTCATCATCGACCCCGCCGAAGACTTGCCCGAGCAAACCAAACCGACCTTGATCATCCTTTCGCCCCAGCACCTGGCGGGTGGGGGGAGCCTTGGCCCGGCGACCCAAAGACTGATTGAAAAAATCGCCACCAAAAAGGGCAATAGCGAGCGGGTGTACCGCAACACGATCCTGTATTTATTGGCGGCCGAATCGATCATTGGCAAATTGCAATCCCCGTTGCGCGAGTACTTGGCCTGCCATAAAATCAACCAAGATTATCAATCCCAGTTGGAGAAGGAGCAGCGGGCCGATTTGAGCAAGCGGATGGAAGACGCTTTGAAGCAGGCCGAAGTAGCCTTGGCCGCCGCCTACTCAATCGTGATTAAACATTCCGCCAAAAACGGGATGGAACCGCTGGTGATCAAGCAGTTTAAAGATCAGTTTGACAGCCAGATCGACACCCACCTCCTTGGCGCGTTGAAGGAAGAAGAGTGGCTGCTGGAATCGGTGGGGCTGGGCACTTTTAAAAAGCACAACCTGTTGCCCACCCCGGAGCAGCCCCTAATGGCCAAAGCGGTTTTTGAGGCGTTCATCCGCTATGATGACAAGCCCATGATCACCAGCAGAGAGGCGGTAGCCAATAGCCTCCTAAAATATTGCTTCAATGGCGAGTATGCCATCGCCACCGGCGACGGCACCAACTTCACCCGGTATTTCTTCAAAGAGCAGGCGCAGCTTTTTGACATATCCGACATTACCTATTGGTTGGTGGATAAAAGCTCGCTACCGGCCCCGAAGGAAGCGCCCGCACCCGTAAGCAATGAGACAGGGGCAGCAGGAGCGCCCATTTCAACGGTACAGGAATCAGCACCCACCACCGAGATCGGCAAACAAGCCGAAGCGGGCACCCCCAAGCCGTTGAAAGCCATCACCATTTCGGGCAAAGTACCGCTGGAACGCTACACCGAATTGTTCAACTATTTCATCACCCCTTTTGCCATGACGGGCAACAAGATTGAAATTGAAGTCAATTTCAAAATCAACTCCACCACCGGCAGTCCCATTGACGAAAGCAAACAACAGTATAAATCGGCCAAGGAAGCCGCCAAACAATTGGGACTAAACTTTGAGGAAGATATTTAAACGGGGGCCGTTATCGGGTTGCTTCAGCCCCAAGTTTGCGCCATGTTTCAGGAAAAAGCTTAGCCTAAGCCACTGGGCTTAGTGTCGATTGGGCGCTTTGCGAGGCGGGCTGGTAGCGGGCCCCGGAGCAGCATCCCGCCCAACCAAACGGCCCCTGTGACAACAAGCTGTCACAGGGGCCGCCCAAATGGTAAACTGCCGAAAGGTGGGCCGCTGGTTTAGTTGCCTTCCAATTTGCCGTCGGCGGCATCCTTTTTCAGTTTCTCATTGGCAAAAATGGCCAACTCGACCCGCCGGTTTTGTTGCTTGCCCTTGGGGGTGCTGTTTTCAGCAATGGGGTCTTCTTCCCCAAACCCCCGGTTGAGCACGCGACTGCGCGCAATGCCCAGTCCGCTCAGGTAGTTGGCCACGGCGCTGCCGCGCTGTTCGGAGAGGGTCATATTGAAGGCATCAGAGCCGTCGCTGTCGGTATGGCCCGAAACCACAATGTTGGTATCCTCGTACTTTTTCAAGGTTTCCGCCATTTTATCCAAACTTTGGCGCACCGATGGTTTGAGGTTGGACTTGCCCACGTCGAACAAAATGCCCGATCCCATCGTGATGTTCAGGCCCTCGCCCACGCGCTCCACCGTCACTTGCTCTTCGGGAGGCAAGCCTTGGTTCTGTTTTTCCAGATCCTTCTCCAAGTCCTTTTTCTGTTTGTCCATGTAATAACCGATGACCGCCCCGCTCGCTCCGCCCAGAGTGGCACCCAAAATAATGCCCAGTGCCCGGTTCTTGCCCTTGCCCAGCACTCCCCCAATCACGGCTCCGGAGGCCGCACCGATTATCGCACCTTTCTGTTTCCGATTGGCACCTTTCCATTTTGCACAACTGGCCATTAGGGTCAATGAGAGGAATAGAGCTACACATTTGATGATGTTACTTCGCATAATACAATCAATTGGTTTGTTCAAAATATGATAAAATTAATTTATTAATAGTAGATACGTATTTTTACTTAACTTCGGCGAATAAACAGGATAAAAAAAGATTATTAATTGACTATGTCCAAAAAACCATTGATTCTCGTTTCCAATGACGATGGCATCACCGCAAAAGGCATCCGTACGTTGGTTGACACGATGAAAGAAATTGGTGAAGTAGTGGTGGTAGCCCCCAACAGCCCCCAATCGGGCATGGGCCACGCCATTACCATCCATTCCCCCCTGAAAATCTACCGCTCCGACGTGTTTGAGGGGTTGGAGGGAGTGACGGCCTACGAGAGTTCGGGAACCCCCGCCGATTGCATCAAACTGGCCAAATACCATATCCTGAAGGGTAGAACCCCTGATTTGGTAGTGAGCGGGATCAACCACGGGAGCAATACTTCCATCAGTATTTTATACTCGGGCACCATGTCGGCGGCCATCGAAGGGGCGATAGAGGGCTTGCCCTCCATTGGCTTCTCCCTCTGCGACCACGAAAAAGACCCCGACTTTTCACACACCATCAGCTACGTGCGCGACATCTGCTTGCAGGTACTCAAGTCAGGTTTGCCCAAAGCAACAGCCCTCAATGTGAATTTTCCCAAAAAGGCTGCCCATCCCATTAAAGGCATCAAGATTTGCCGCCAGGCCAAAGCCACTTGGAAAGAGGAATTTGATGAGCGGGTGGATCCCTATGGCCGCAAATACTTGTGGCTGGCCGGCAGCTTTCACAACCCCGACAAAGGCGAAGACACTGACGAATGGGCCATTGCCAACGGCCACGTGTCGGTGGTGCCTTGCGTGTTCGACCTGACTGCCCACCACGCCATTTCGATCCTGAACGATGATTGGGAAATCTTGAGGCAGACTGCCGAAAAAACCGCAGATCATGCCGACAATTTTTAGGTGTTTTGCGGAAAAACCATAAATCAGTCGCTAGTGACCCAATATCCATGCGCATTGGCCCGCCAAGCCCGTCCCAACCGTGGGCCCGAGCTCATTGAGCAGATTTTTAATCCGTCACTTCTATGTTTTGCACAATAAAATTTTTATAATTGCAACTCAAAACCTTACAACATGAGAAAGACCCAGATATTTACTATTCTATTTGGTGCGATCGCCCTCAGTTTGGGCTATCTAGTTTATCAGAGCGTCAAGAGCAAAATTGATGAAGCTGCAGAGATCAAAAGCCGAGAATTACTGGTCATTGAGCGCCTCAAAGAAATCCGGGAAGCCCAAAAATTGTTTTTATCCGTCACCGGGCGCTACACTGGCTCCTTTGACACCTTGAAGAGCTTTATTCTCAACGGAGACGTGCCAAACGTCCAAAAACGTGAGGTTATCGTCAAAGGAGTACAATCAAAAAGGCTTGGGGGTGGCGATAGCATCAAGGTGTTCTATGATACCCTGGGCCGGGACAAAGTATTGGCCCGTTTGTTTCCAAACAAAGCCAATTTTGATGCCAACAGCATCGACCAAATCCCTGGCTGGAACGACCCCACCAAGAAGTTCAGTTTGTTTGTTGGTAAACTCACCCAAAAGGGCGGTGCCAAAACGGACGTCATCGAAGTAGTGGATGTATTTCCTTACGACAAGTTCCGCAAAGAAGACCACGGAAACCGCAAGCGCCGGTTCCTCCGTTTTGGGGCCAAAGACGAAGTGACCACCACCGGAAATTGGGAGGACTAATCATTACTTGGACACGCTCGCTACTTCTCGCCTCCTAAAAAGGATCCAAAGTGACGCTCTGAACATAGAGCGCATTGGCCAGTACGTCCTATGCCTAAAAATAGGCGTCGAAAACCTTGAATTGGCAGTGTTTAATACTGAAAACAAGCGGTTCCTCAGTTATGAGGAATACCAGTTTTCCCCCGGTGTGGACTTGGCCAGTCTAGTTGGTGAAGTATTGGACAACCATGCGTACGCATCGGCGGGCTACTGGAAAAAGGTAATGCTCATCAGCAGCGAAGCGTGCTTCAATTTGGTGCCGCAAGAGTTCTACAATGATGAGTACACCACGGATTTTCTCAAGACCAATGTTCGTTTTGTGCCCGCCAATTCTTATGTGCTCACTTACTTGCACCGGACACAAAACGTAGTGAATGTATTTGCGATCGACCGCCGGCTGGCCGATCTGGTGGAGAGCAAATTTCCCCAAGCAGACTTCCAGTTCATCAATTATTCAAGCTGTTTCATGGAGGGCTTGCTCACCATGCCCAACAAATTGGATTCCCGACATCTGCACTTGCTCATTGACCGCAGTATCCTTACCATTGCGTTCTTTCGCAATGGTGGCCTGTATTTTCTCAATTCCTTTGAGTTTACCAGTCCCGAAGATGTTGTTTACTTTACTTTGCTGGTTGCGGAGGAACATGGGTTGAGCCAAGATGAAGTCCAGTTGGTATTGCGCGGGCAAGTAACGGGCTACTCGGCCATTGTGGGCAAATTGCGTGAATACTTCCGCCAAGTCATTACTGGGGGCCGGCCCCAAGGCCTTGAATTCCCTTTTCAGTTTGATGAATTGAACGAACACCTGGGTTTTGAAGTATTCAGTGCAGGGTCAGCGATCAAGTAATCGGTCTCGGTCAACCAAACAATTTTAGTCACCACAAAAACAGCCAAACGATAACGTTTGGCTGTTTTTACATAAACTAATGGCTCAAAAACCTATTTGCCCGTACTTCTCAAGGCTTTGATTTGCATCTTGAGCGAATTGACTTCTTGTTCGGCTGCTTGAATCTTGCCCTTGAATTCTTCGCGCAGCTTGGCGGCACTCTTGGAATTGGCAAAGAACTCGACATTGTTTTTCCATAGGGCAATGTCGCTTTCCAGATTGGCCATTTTCTTGCGGATCATCTGCTCTTTGCGGAAGTTTTTCTTATCGGCATTGGGATCGGTATCGGTGGTGCGCATATGGAGCGACGCCCGAATATCAGCCCGGTCTTCGTCGCTTACTTCCAGACTGGCCAAGAAAAGCTCCACTGCTTTGGTCAATTTCTCTTGAATGGAAGTCATGTTTTTGCGCGGCACAAACCCAATGGTGCCAAACTTATCGTACAGTTCCTCCATTTTGTCCACATCGCCATCCTTGGCCTTGGCCATCGCCTCGATCTGCTCACAAATTTCGCGCTTCAGGGCCAAATTGGTGTCAAATTCCCGGTCTTGGTCGTTGCGTCGGTTGCGCTTCCGGTTGAAGAAATTGTCGCAAGCAGCCTTGAAGCGTTCATAAATTGAATCCCGCTGGGCCTCGGGCACTGGCCCCACCAACTTCCACTCGTCTTGTAAGGCTTTGAGCTTGTCGGAAGTGGCATCCCACTCCAAACTTTCTTGCACAGCTTCGGCTTGTTCGCACAGACTGATCTTTTTCTGCAAGTTTTCCTCACGGAATTTTTCCAGCTTATCGAAGAACCGGCCCTTATTAGCAAAGAAAGACTTGAAATTGGCCCAAAACTGTTTGTTGATGTCTTTGGCAACTTCACGGGGAGCTGGCCCCACTTTTTCCCAAGCAGTTTGGAGCGCCAAGATCTCTTTGGTCTTGGTGTTCCAATCCGAAATTTTTTCCGAAGCAAATTCGGTGTAGGGTTCAATGCTCACGCACAGTTCCTGCTTGCGGCGCATATTTTCTTCCAATACTTTGCGGGTCTCTTCCGCATGGGCACGCTTGCGCTCATACAACTTGTCGGACGCGGCCTTGAAACGCTGCCAAACCGGTTCTTGCTCCTCTTTGGGAACTGGCCCGATGGATTTGTAATCCTCGTGCAGCTTATTGAGGTTGAGGGTATTGATGGACTCGTTGATGTTTTCGGCACTAAGCATGGCTTCGGCCTTTTCGCAAATCTCGACCTTGGCTGCCAAGTTGCGGCGGCGATCCAGTTCCATCAAATCGTTCTCAATGCTGCGCTGGCTATAAAACCGATCCAGCAATGCATTGTAAGACCGATACAGTTCATCCGCTTCTTGGGCAGGTACGGCCCCGCTCTCTTTCCAGTTCTTTTGGACTTCCTTTATCTTGTCCAGTGAAGCCTTGCTAGAATCACCCGCCTCGACTATCGCCTTGAGTTGGGCCAATAAACTGTGTTTATCTTCTAGGCTCTTTTGTTTCTTTTTCTCCAATTCCGCAAAATATTTGGTTTTGCGATCCTTGAGCTGCTTGTAATTGGCGTAAAACTTAGTTGTCAGTTCGTCTTGTTTGAACTCAAAACTGTCTGGCTCGCCACCGTCTGCTTCATAGGCTTGTTGGGCAGCTTCGCGGTCAGTGCGATTGAACCGGTCGACTTCGGTTTTCAGCAATCGCAATACGTTGTCGATCTTGCGGAAGTTGTTTTCCTTGAGCAGTTCCTCACTGGCTTCTACTAGCTGGAGCCGGCTAAAGTTTGAGTAGTCGTTGTCCTCTTCGGTCTCCTCGCCTTCGTGGTGATCGGGGTGCTCACTGGTCGTTGATTCGGCGCTTTGAGAAATGACTTCCCCGTCAATTTCGGTCGTTTCTACCGATTCAGCGGGCACCTCAACCTCGGCCAGGGGCAGTTCTTGCGGGACAGTCTCCATCACTGGTTCAACTTCCGCTGGACTTTCCTCGGTCTGGGGCGCATCAGCGTCCAAGTCTTGTTCAATCATTTCCAAACTCACAGTTTCTTCTTGGGCTTCTTCCGCACTCGGCGAGTTCAAGTCGTCGGCTGGCAGATCTTTGGGGTCGCTCATGCTCACACTTTGGTTAACAGCTAATTTCCTTTACAGGTATCGCCAATAATTTGTAAAAATCACTATTTGTAAGTTTGGCTTACAGATAAACACAAAAATAACAAAAGAAATCAATTCAAGCGGGGGTCTTCAGGAAAATTCGCAAAGACCCGGTACTTCCCCCCCATCTTTTTCAAAATGTGCATCCATAATTTGTCGGGCTCAACCGTCAAAATTTCGGTAAGGTCCACCCGAGAAATGATCCACGAATTTTCCCTAATCTCTGTGGCTAGCTGATGGGCCCCCCAGCCACTGTACCCAGCAAAGAAACGACACTGGGCGGTGCCTAATTGTATCAACTCCGCCATCAGTTCCAAACTGGACAAATCCCCTCCCCAATGAAGGCCATCCTTCAAATGGGTGCTGCCTTTCACCTCGTTCAGATAATG
Source organism: Cytophagales bacterium (assembly GCA_043754075.1). Lineage (GTDB taxonomy): Bacteria > Bacteroidota > Bacteroidia > Cytophagales > Thermoflexibacteraceae > JALONO01. The sequence continues at coordinate 7,367 of JAYUVL010000440.1, forward strand.
AACAAAATGGAGGGTGTTTTGTTCCACCGGCCCCCCGATAAACAAGGACTGCCGGATCGATTTGAGATGGGTGGCCTCATACACCTGCACCCGAGTGGGCTTGTTGAGTACTAAGCCAAAAGATCCGACGGCCTCTTGGTGCTGGCACATGAGCACTACTGTCCGCTCAAAGTTGGGATCGGGCAGGTAGGGTTCTGAGATCAACAGATCCCCCGCGCAGACCGTTGTGTCTTGGTTGAGGTTTTCGTCCAAAAACATGGGCACCTTGGTTAATTTGAGGCTTAATATTACGCAAATTTTCTCAAGGTTGGATGTGGGCCCGCTAATTCGGGCCTTACTTTTTGACCAAGCTGTTTTGTTTGGTTTTGAAACTGTTCAGCCCCCGATCGAGAAATTGGACAAAATTTTCAACCTTGAGATCATACGCTTTGGGGTTGACCAACAGTTTGCCCTCGTGATCGAGCAGCACATAGAATGGCTGAGCGTTATTGTTGAACTTGGAAATCTGAAAATCAGCGTTGATTTTGCCAATGCTTTTTTTCAGTTTGCCGTCGTAGGCCGAGGTCACCCAATCTTTTTCGGGCAGTTCCAGCGGGTCGTCCACGTACAGGGCGATGATCACATAGTCGTTTTGCAGCCGTTGCAACACGGCTGGATCCGACCATACGTTGGCCTCCATTTCGCGGCAGTTGACGCACCCGTGGCCAGTGAAATCAATAAATACTGGTTTGCCCGCTTGCTTGGCCGCCGCCAAGCCTTCTTGGTAGTCAAAATACCCGGTCAGGCCGTGGGGCAGGTGAAACCGATCGCCATATTTGGCCAGTGAAGTTGGGCGGGTGGCGGTCGCTCCTTGGTTGGTGCCACTTTGTACCGACTGTTTGACCAGATTTATCACGTCAAAGTCGTGGGTGCTTTGCGGTGGCAAGTACCCCGCCAAGGCTTTGAGCGGGGCCCCAAACATCCCGGGCAGGAGGTAAATGAGGAAAGTAAAGGCCAACACGGCGAGCAGCATCCGGCCAACCCCCACTTTTTCGACCGGACTGTCGTGCGGCAAACGGATTTTGCCCAATAAATACAGGCCCATAAACAGGGTGATGGCCGCCCAGAAAGCAATGTAAATGTGCCGATCCAAAATGCCCCAGTGATAGACTTGATCCACGATGCTGAGGAACTTGAGGGCCAGGGCCAATTCAATAAATCCCAGCACCACTTTGACCGAATTGAGCCAACCGCCCGATTTGGGCAGGGTCTGCATCCAGTTCGGGAAAATGGCAAACAGTGAGAAGGGCAGGGCAAAGGCCAGCGAAAAGCCCAACATCCCGATGATGGGCCGGGTAAATTCACCATTGGCCGACTGCACCAGCACACTGCCCGCGATCGGGCCGGTACAGGAGAACGACACAACTGCTAAAGTGAAGGCCATGAAAAATACGCCAGTATAACCGCCCTGATCGGCTTTTTGATCCAACTTGTTGGCCAAACTGCTAGGGAGCACGATCTCAAACATGCCAAAAAATGACAGGGCAAACACAATGAACACGATAAAAAAGAACATGTTTGGCAACCAGTGCGTGGCCAAAATATTGGCGGCATCCGCTCCGAACAGGAAGGAAAACACGGTGCCGATGAGTACAAAAATGGTGATGATGGACAGTCCATACACGATGCCCTTGGTCACGGCTTGGGCCCGGGACTCGCTGTTTTTCATGAAGAACGTGACCGTCATGGGGATCATGGGAAACACGCACGGGGTAATGAGCGCCGCCACCCCACTCAAGAAGGCAAACAGGAAGAACCCAATCAGCGATCCGCCAGCTTCGCCAGCTGGATCGTCTTCGCCCGGGGCTGGTTCGGGGGAGGAGTTGGTGGGGGCCACCTGTTCTGTTTTCTTGGCCGAATCACCCAAACTAGTGCTGCTCGTGTCTTTGGCCAGTGGCAAATCCTCGATTTTGGTGACCGTGGGTTCTACTTTGGCCTCGTTGGTAGGTTGCGCTTTAATTTCTGTCGCTTTAGTTGAGTCCTTGGTGGCTGCTTCGATGGGGGTGGCTCGCAGGGCAAACGAAAGATCGGCATCAGTGGGCGGGAGGCATTGCCCGGTCACATCGGAGCACAGCTGGTAGGTAGCGGTGGCTTCCACCTTGAGCAACTCCTTAACAATTTTTACTTTCTGCCGAAATTCGGCAGTTTTGGTGAAATACGTCACGTCGCCTTCCCAGATTTTATCAAACTTCTTCTTGGCCCCCACCGCCAAGGGCTTGCCCACCAGTTGATAGGAAGGATCGGGCTTAAAGGTAAAGGTGGTCAAGTTGGGGCCCAAGTCGGGATCAAAGTCGTTGGAGTACATGTACCAATCTGCCTCGATGGTGGCCGAGAATACCAACTCCACCACATCGCCGACTTTGGCCGCAGCCACGGAGGTGTTGCCCTTCCATTTGGCGGGGTTGAGTACTTGGGCCGGGGCTGCTAGTGCCAAGGCCCAAAAAAAGGCAGTGAGGAGTAGTTTTTTCATGACTTGTTCATTGTTTGGGACCAACCAACGGGTTGGCTACTGGTGTAACTAACACAGATTGAGCGGACAAAGTTACAGGGCTGGTTGCATAGTTATGTCTGCGGGCCGACCAAGTGGGGTTAAGTTTTGTTAACTGACTGGAAAATAAGCCCGAAAAATCGCCAAGAGGTGGGCGGGGGGGCGGCAAGGTTTCCGGGTGTCTTTCCGCATGAATACCAGCACGGTTTGGCCAGTGTGGATCAACTGGCCGGAGGGGTGGTAGATTTCGTAATCGCAAACAAAACGCACAGAGGGCATTTCGCGCACAATGAGCTGGATGGTGAGCAAGTCGTCGAAGCTTGCCGGGGCCAAGTAGCGCGAGTGGTTCTCGAGGACGGGCAGCATGATCCCCTCCTCTTCCAGGGCTTTGTAGCTGATCCCGATTTGGCGCAGGGCATCCACCCGGGCAATCTCGTAATAAGCGGCATAGTTGCCATAATAGACGTAGCCCATCTGGTCAGTATCGGCATAGCGGACGCGCACTTGGGTAGAGCTGGTAAACATCGAAATGGGGTAGGTGAATAAAAAAGCGAGTATTGATGCTTACCCAAGGTCGGCGGCTTCGGCCAGTTGGCCCAGTACCGCCGAGGCCGCCACAGTGGCCGGCGAAGCCAAGTATATTTCTGCTCTGGGGTTGCCCATCCGGCCCTGAAAATTGCGGTTGGCGGCCGACACCACCACCTCCCCATCGCCGGGCACCCCCATGTGCGACCCCACACAAGGCCCACAACCCGACACCCCAAACGTGGCCCCGGCTTCGCTCAGGGTTTCCACGGTCCCATCGCGCAGGGCATCCATGTACACTTTTTTGGAGGCTGGGATGATCAGCAACCGCACCTGGGGGTGGATGCGCCTGCCCCGCAACACCTCGGCGGCAGCGTGCAAATCTTCCAACCGCCCATTGGTGCAAGTGCCGATAAAGGCGTAGGTAATTTTTTTGCCCTTGACCAAGGCAAGTTCGCGCACGTGATCGGGCGAGTGGGGCAGGCTGATCTGGGGTCGCAACGAGGACACGTCGATCTCCAGCGTGCGGGAATAAGCCGCTCCCTCATCCGGGAACACCGGGGTAAAGGGGTAGTCGAGCTGCAAACCGGCCGGATTGACCAGCCCCGCTTTGCCCCCCATTTCCACGGCCATATTGGCCAGAACGCCCCGGCTGGCGGTGGTCATCCGTTCCACGGCCTCGCCGCAGTATTCAATCGCTTGGTAAGTGGCTCCCTCAATCCCCACGATCCCCATGATGTGCATGATCACGTCCTTGGCATGAACATCGGGCTGGAGCGTGCCATTGAGCACAATGCGCACCGTGCGCGGCACTTTGAGCCAAATTTTGCCGGTGAGCCATACCGCAGCCAGGTCGGTAGCACCCACCCCGGTTGAGAACGCATTGATGCTCCCATAGTGCGTCGTGTGCGAATCGGCCCCGGTGAACACATCGCCGGGCTGGACATAGCCGTTTTCCATGATCACTTGGTGGCAAATGCCCTCCCCAACCTCAAACAGCCGGATGCCTTGTTCGCCGGCAAAGCGGCGCATCATTTGGTGCAAATTGCCGATGGTTTCGTTGGGGGCAGGGGCAGCGTGGTCGATGACCAAGGCTATTTTGCCCGGATCCCATACGCGCTGGCCCCCCATCTCACCGAAGGCTTTGATGGTATAGGGCGCAGTGGTGTCGCTGGCCATGGCCCCATCTACCCGCACAATGCTCAGTTCATCCGCATATACTGGACGCACACTGTGGGCTGAAATGATTTTCTCGGCAATGGTTTGCGGTTTCATCGTGAATGGACGACTAAATTACAAAAAGGGTTGATAGAATAATTACGCAAAATCGGCTCCCTTTTGGGATTTGGCATCTTCCAAAAATTGCTTGATGCGCTGTTCTTGGTCTTTTTGGCAAACCAGCAACACATTGTCGTATTCCACCACAATGTAGTTGTCCAGTCCTTGCACTACCACCAACCGATCGTGCGGGGTTTTGATAATGGTGTTGGCCGTTTCGTAGGTCAGGGCATTGCCCCCGATCACATTGCCGGTCTCGTCTTTTTCGGAATATTCGTACATGGATTTCCAAGTGCCCAAGTCCGACCAGCCCGGATCGCAGGGGATCACATATACGTTGTCGGCTTTCTCCATAATCCCGTAATCGATCGAGATATTGTGGACTTGGGAATAGGCCTTGCGCACCGCTTCAGGCTCGGTGGGCAAATAAAAATCCGACTTGGCATCTTCAAACACGCCGTGCAACTCGGGCATGTATTTGCGGAAGGCTTCAATAATGGTATTGGCTTGGAAAACAAACAGACCGGCATTCCATAGATAATCGCCACTCTCAACAAATTCCAACGCCAGTTGGTAAGTTGGTTTTTCGGTAAAGGTTTTGACTTTGGCCACCGTCTCTCCCGGTTTGAGGTTGGCCATTTTGATGTAGCCATATCCTGTATCGGGGCGGGTGGGTTTGATGCCCAGCGTAATGATGATATTGTTCTTGGCCGTGGCCGCCAAGGCAGTGAGCAGTGAACTACTGAAAGTTTTTTCTTTGAGGATCACGTGGTCGGCGGGGGCTACCACAATGTTGGCCTGAGAATCGCGCTCCCGGATTTTATAGGCGGCATAAGCGACACAAGCTGCCGTATTGCGCATGAATGGCTCCAGCAGGATCTGGTCTTCCGACAGGCCGGGCAATTGGGTTTGCACCAGATCGTGATAGTCGGCGTTGGTCACCACAAAGATATTGCGCATGGGGCATACCTCGGCAAAGCGGCTGATGGTCATTTGGATCAGGCTTTGGCCAATGCCCAGGATGTCCTGAAACTGTTTTGGTTTTGCAATCCGGCTGTAGGGCCAAAATCGGGTGCCAACGCCTCCGGCCATGATGATGACGTAGTGATGATCGAGCATGATAGATAGGTTGATGAGGATTTGGGTGGGAGGAAGTGAGAATGGGCAGATTTTAGAGATTAGAGAAATACCAGTTCATCGATTCGCCCGGGCTTGTCGTGGGTGAGCAGTTCCAAGATATGCGTTTTGCGCATGGCCAGTTCATTTTTGAGCGGGGCCGATGACAGCTCTATATAAAGGATCCGTCGGCTGATAAAAATCCGCTTGGTGTAGCGGGCCAACGGTTTGCCCAAGGCCAGGCCTACTTTGCCCCAGCCGTTGATCAGCTCGGCCTCGTGGTAGCGGTCTTCCAGTCCAAAACTTTTGATCATGGCCGCAATCGCTTCCCCGATGGGGGTCGCTTCGGCTTGGCGGGGATTTTTGGTGCTGGGCATAAGTGCTTGGGTTGAGGCCGCAGGCATGGCCTACGGGCAATGGATTACTTCATGTTGTGATAAACGGCTTGAACGTCGTCATCCTGATCAAACTTGTCCACGATCTCGAGCAGCTCGTCGGCCTGTTCATCCGTCACTTCGGCATAACTGAGCGGAATCCGCTGCAAGTTGGCACTCAGCACGTTGATTTTGTGGTCTTCGAGGGCTTTTTGCATCGTGCCAAAATCGGTATAGGCCGTTTGGATGTAAATACTGTCGTCTTCTTGGGTAATTTCCTCGAGGCCAAAATCGATGAGTTCGAGTTCAAGTTCCTCAATGTTGACCCCATCGGGCGCGATTTTAAATACGCCTTTGCGCTGGAACACGAAATCAAGCGAGCCGGATTTGCCCAGCGAGCCGCCGTTACGGTTGAAAATGAGCCGGATGTTGGCCACCGTGCGGGTGGGGTTATCGGTGGCCGTTTCTACCACTATGCCCACGCCGTAGGGCCCATACCCTTCATACACCACTTCCTCAAAATCTTTTTCGTCCTTGGCCGAGGCGCGTTTGATGGCGTTCTCGATCCGTTCTTTGGGCATGTTGGCGTTTTTGGCATTGGCCAGTACCATGCGCAGGCGGGGGTTGGTCTCGGGATCGGCCCCGCCCTGTTTGACTGAAATGGCAATCTCGCGGCCAAATTTGGTGAAAGTTTTGGCCATCCAGTCCCAACGTTTTTCTTTCCGCCCCCGGCGGAACTCAAATGCTCTTCCCATAATCTAATAGTTGGTTCTCTTGGTAGAATTGGCCCACTGTGACAGCAACGGGCTTCCCGCGCGTAAACCAGTTGGCCAACATCAGGGAGCAAAAATAGGAAACCCGGCCGGGTTTTGCACCCGCCGGGCCAAACTTTTATTTGGGCCATTGCTCATTGCGCTTAGGTCAGATTCCCTCGGCCACCACTTCTTTTACTTCGCCGGGCATCATGCGGCGCAGCAGGTTCTCAATCCCCGCCTTGAGCGTGACCGTGGAGGAAGGGCAGCCGCTGCAGGAGCCTTGG
>JAYUVL010000441.1:0-9300 GCA_043754075.1 Cytophagales bacterium
ATCAAATAGTTAAAGTACCTAAACAGTTACGATTTTTTTATTTTTTTTAACACCTCGGGTTACCTTTTCTTATTCCCGGTATTCAAGTCGTATTTTAACAAAACATTTTAAAAACTCTATCCTCCCTAAGACATGAAAGCTTTGAAACTCTTTATCGTAGTATGTGTATTGGGTATGTTCTCTGTAGCTTGTGGCGGTTCAAGCACTGCTACTGAAACTTCTACAGATGTTGCTGCTCCCGTTGAGACTGCTACCGTTGATACAGTTGCCATCGTAGTTCCAATGGACACAACCAAAGTTGATTCTACCAAGACTAAGTAATTTAGTCGGCGACTAATAAGTGGAACCTGCACTAACCGTGCGGGTTTTTTTATGGGTTCTTCGGCCAACTGGACTACCTTAGCATAAAATTGATTGCGCTATGCCTCCCCCCCTCCAACGGATTTTAGTGCCCGTGGATTTTTCTGCCCAGTCGGCCAACGCCCTGTCCATTGCAGTGGAGCTGGCTCGGGCCGCCCGCGCCGAAATCATCCTGTTGCACGTGCTGGATGTGCCCTATCTTGCCTCCAAGGACAATCCACTGCTCGGGGCTTGGCTCGAAGGCAAGCAAGTAGCCACCGTTTTAGATCAAAAAAATGCTTATTTGGCCGAAATAGCCAGCATTGCCCAAAACAAAATGCAACAATTGCGCAGGGTGTGTGGCAAAATACCCGTACAAGAGAAAATATGGATCGCTCAAGTGGCCAAATACATTGCCAGTTTTATTGCCGACCAGCGGATCGATCTGGTGGTGATGGGGGCTAGGGGCAGCACCGAAAATGAGGACCTGCTCATCGGGTCCAATGCCGCCAAAGTGATCCGCACGGCCACCTGCCCTGTGCTCACGGTCAAACAGCCCATTGACCGGGCCCATTTCCGCCATATTTGTTTTGCCTCCGATTTTATGGAAGTATCAGAAAAATTGATTGATTTTTTGCTGATTTTGCAGGGCTTGTTCGGGGCTAAGCTCCATTTGGTCAAAATCATCACCCCGGCCAATTTTGAGCTTTCCAGCCTCACCCTCGATCACCTCCGACAGTTTGCCACCAGCCACCAACTGGAAAACTATACTGTAAACTACTTCAACCATTTGAACGAACACGAAGGGATCATTGCATTTGGCCAAGAAATCGGGGCTGACCTGATCGCGCTGGGCACGCACGGCAGCACGGGGCTGATCCACCTGCTCATGGGCAGCGTGGCCATCGATGTGGTCAACCATGCCGACCTGCCCGTATTAACCTGCAACCAGTATTTGGCCTAGGTGCTGGTTGGACCAGGCACAGTGCACACCCACTTTTGCATTTGTGACTTGAATCCAAGAACCGAAAAATCTATTGTGCTGTTTTGCGATTTTCTTGGGCAGTTCCCTTTGCCCACTCCCAAACGAATGATCGCCCGGCCGCCCATGCAAACGGGCAACTGGCTGGACAATCGGGGCCGTTGGCAGAGAAACCCGATTTTCTGACCTCCCAAGCGCAGGTTTTCCTTTTTTGGTATCATGTTTGAAAATATTCATTCACAATTCCAAACTTTAACCCCTTTTTTCTCCAATGAACAAAAAATTTGCAGCAACTGCCTTCGTGGCGGTCATTTGCTTTTTTTCTACCCCAATCGTCACCCACGCCCAAGCCCCGGACAAAGACATGATGCAAGGCCGCAAGGCGTATGGCGAACAAAAATTTCCCCAAGCCATTACCGCTTTTGGCAAAGTAATCACCAAGCAGCCCGACAATGTAACCGCCTATGTCCTCCGGGCCCAGTCGTTCATGGCCATCAACTCATTTTCCGATGCCATCAACGATTGGAACCAGGCAATCGGCCTGATGCCCACCAATGCAGACTACTATTACCAACGGGCAGTGGCCAAACAAAAAAAGGGGGACAATGCCAAAGCACTGGACGATCTAGAATCGGCATCGCTGGCCGCCCCGACCAATGTGGCCTACCTGATGGAGAAAGCCCGATTGAACCAAAAGTTGGGCCGCAACATTGAGGCAATGGAGAGCTACCAGCAAGCGGTGGAACAGGATCCCAACAACCAAGAGGTGATGACCGCCAAAATGAACACCTTCCAGCAAATGACCGCCGAGGAGAAGTTGGGCTTGGCCGAAACCGCCCGTGGGCTGGCGGCCAGCGGAGCCGGTGGCGCGACCAAGCCGGTACCTGATGACCAAAATACCATCAATGCCAAAAAGGTGATTGCGGAAACAAAATTTGCCAATTTGAGCCAAGCCCGCCGTTTCTATGATCAACTGGCTGCCCGCACCGATCTGGTGGCCGGGAAAAAGCGCGTACTGTTGGGCTTGCTCCGCGAAAAAATCATGGTGGATGTGTATGGTCCTGAACCATTTAAAGAAGACGTGGAGCAAATGAAAACCTTTGTCGAGACCGAAACTTGGATCAATCCCGAAGGCCGCAAGCACTATTTCAATACCGTCAACGACAGCAAATATTGGTTTTCGGGCGGGGTGCAGCGCGGGACCACCTACGTTTACTATAAAGTGATGAAGAGCAAATTCAAGCCCCGCTACCAATTGCAAATGTATGCCGTACAAAACAACGAATCGAACTTGGTGTACAACAGTGATGTGGCCGCCAATGAAGACAGCGTGGGCCGCAAAGTGGATGTTTTTGCTTCCCAGAACAAAGGCTACATGTGGAACGTGTCCAAAACGGATTTTATCCGGTCCACTGCTAGCTTGAAAAACACCGATTTGATGTACACCGCCGAGGGCAACATGCAAAAGTACAGTGAGCCTGCTTTTAAGGGACAATTGCCCAAGGCCCAGTACGATAAATTTATCATGCCCGAAAATGAGCACCTGAACGCTGCCATCCGGGCGACATTGCAATACTTGATCATCGACTACGCAAACGTGCTCAACATGCCCCAGCGGTATTAAGCCTAGCTAACTAGCCTGACCACAAAGAAAGTCATCCGCCAAGGATGGCTTTTTTTGTGGCCAACGGTACCGTCATTCAACAGTAGCTTATTCCCAGCCGTTACGGGTTACAAAATTCACAATACGCCGGATCGGCCGTGGTGGCGGCAGTGGGAAACAAGTCCTCCGCTTGATGGCCACATTTGGGGCAGGCGCACACGCGGGCAAGGGGCAAGCGGGTGGGCAGGCCACACCAAGCGCAGGGCAAACCGGGGCGTTGGCCGCTGGCCCCAAAACCGGGAGAGCCGCATTGGGGGCAGGTGGTTTGCAAACGGGCGATCAGATCGCGAGTGGCCTGCGCAATGGCCCGCATCCGGGTGGGGTTGTGCATGGCCCGCATATCGGTTTCCAAGCCAAACTTCACCGCTTTGGCCAACAAGTTTTGCGACAATTGTTCCAGTTGGGCTGGGCTGACAATCCCCTTGACCACTATTCCAGTAGCCAAATCGCGGGCCAGCAACCCGTGGGCCGGGAATCCCGCATTGTCGGCAAAGCGGGCCACTTCGGCCCAAGAACTGACGGTTTGCTGGGCAAAATTGGTATCGGTGGTCAGGTGCTGTCCCGTCACTTCCAATCCATGACGGCTGTCCAGCAGGGTCACCAGTTCCATGTTGGCGGGCACAAAGGCCAGTTCCGGGTGCGGGCCAAAGGAGCCTTCGCTGGCAATGGCCAGATCGAGCCCGCTCAGGGCCAAAGCCCGCTGGCATTTCAATTTGGCGGTTTCGCGCTGGCCGGCTGGCCGCTCCACCTCGCCCGCAAAGGTGCCGAAACGGTCGGTGTCCAAACCGGCCACCAATTCTAGCCGGATGCCCAGCCCCGGCTCGAGCAAGGGGGACATCACCTGCTCTTTTTGGTGCATGGTGGCCAGTGCACACCGGCGGCCCGCAAACCATTGGTAAATGTGTGGTTCCAAAATAAGCAATGGTCATTTATGGTTTCAACCGGTTTTGCAGCCTGATTACCAGTAATTTATCCAATTCAAATTTACTAAAAAAATTGTCGTGCTCTACTCCCCCACGGTCAAAAATTGTTTGAGGTAGTTGCGGCTGGTGAGTATGGCCGAGCGCACATCGGCGGGCGAACCTTCGTAGGCTTTGTCCTCCACCTCGATGCAGACCGGGCCACGGTATCCCACGGTGGTCAATGCCGAAAAGAAATCGCGCCAGCGGACATCGCCCAGCCCCGGCAATTTGGGCGAATGGTATTCCAGCGGGGTGGCCATGATCCCCACGCGATCCAGCTTGTCGCGATACAGCTTGGCATCCTTCAAATGAATGTGGTGAAGGCGATTTTTATAGTCGTAAATGGGCCGCACTTCGTCCATCATTTGCCAAACCAAGTGCGAGGGATCGTAGTTGAGCCCAAAAAGCGGGGAGGGAATGATCTCAAACATCCGATCCCAGATGGCGGGCGTGGTAGCCAAGTTTTTCCCGCCGGGCCATTCGTCTTGGGTGAACAGCATGGGGCAGTTCTCGATCCCGATCTTGACGTTGTACTCTTCGGCCACTTTGATAATGGCGGGCCAGCGGTCGGCAAACAACTTGAGGTTATCGGCTACGTTCTTGGCCGGGTCCCGCCCAACGAAAGTGTTGACCACTGGGATGCTCAATTTGGCGGCTGCCCGGATTAAAGCTTTGATGTGCTCAACAAAAAAAGCCGATTGGGCGGGGTCCGGATCTAATGGATTGGGATAGTAGCCCAGGCCCGAAATGAACACCTTGTGCTGCTGTAAAATCCCTTTGATGTGCTGGATATTGTCCGCATCGAGACTGTCCACATCCAGATGGCACACGCCCGCATAACGCCGGGCATCGGTACTGGTTTTGGGCCAGCACATCAGTTCCACGCAAGCAAACTGGTGCTGGGCCGCAAAAGAAATCACTTCTTCAAAGTTATGGTTGGCCAAAATGGCACTTACTAAACCGAGTTGGAGCATGGCAGACGGAAAATTGAAGCATCAAGATATTGGCAAAAATATTCAAAATTGGAACAAACCCTTATCTTTGGCCATTGTTCAACTTCCCACTAAGATGAAACACCCTTTTGCGCTGTTCCTTTTTTTTCTGGCCTGCCTTGGGGCTGGCCGTTTTGCCTTGGCCCAAGCGCCCAAACTCCCCGATACGGGAATCAGTGGCTTGTATGAAGTGATGGTGGGCACACGCAATGCCCAATCGCTGATTAAATATTTTAACGAATTTGGTTTTCGCGTCATTGACAGCGTGGCCATTGGCCCAGAAAAGGCCAAGGAAATTTACGGGGTGGCCTCGGCCCTCAAATCTTACCGGCTCCAAAACGGCGACATTGACAGCCACGGCCTGCTCCGATTGCTAGCATGGGAAAAGCCCTTGGGCGATGGCGTGGGCTATTCCATGCCCGAGACCATTGGCCAGCGGATGTCGGTCATGATGACCAAAGATGTGATCCGGCTGGTGGATATCTACAAGGCCGAACGGGCCAACGGCAAAAAATGGTTGCCCTTCGATCCCATTTTTGACGACCTCTACAACCTGGGCAGCGGCAAACAAGACTTTTTCAACCGGCCAGTGGGCGTACGTGAAACGGTGGTCTATGGCGACTTTTTTGTCCATGTCTTTTTCCAGCGGTATGGCTACACGATTCCGGGCTATGGGACGATTGGCAGCCATTCCCCGTTGCAAACCAGCGAGTTTACCCACCACGATTTTATGATCAAGGGCGATATGAAAGAAGTAACCCGCTACTATTCCGAAGCCTTGGGCATGCAGCCCGAGGAGCCGGAACCCGTGATAGATGGCGATTGGCAAAAGGGCCCACAGCGGGTGTTCGACATGCCACCCGGCTATTCGCATTGGTACCGAGGCTTTGTTTCGCCCAATAATATCTGCGGAAAGTTGAAATTCTTTGTGCCACGTGGCCCCAAACCCGACCGCTCCGAGCACCAGCGGGTGGGCGAGCTAGGCATCACCTTGCATTCGTTCCACACACCCAAGCTGACATTGGTGCACGATTTAGTGGTCAAACAAGGAATCAAACCCACTAAAATCCTCAAAAATGAACTAAATGAAAACTGTTTCACTTTTGTGGGGCCAGATGGTGTGGCGTGGCAGATCATTGAAAAGGCCGAAACCAAGTCCAAACCGGCCACCAAGCGTGAATTCATCAAAACCACCAATTAGCCTTTTAGCCGTGGCTCCCATTTAACTTCTTCCACGCCAAGTTCGTGGGCCATGGCCCGGGAGAGGACGAACAAATAATCGGATAGCCGGTTCAAATATTTAATCACCAGCTGAGCAACGAACTCATTTTCGTGGCCGGACAGGTCGATCACTACCCGCTCGGCCCGGCGGCACACCGTACGGGCCAGGTGGCAAAAAGATACCGACACGTGGCCGCCGGGCAACACAAAATGGCGCAACTCGGGTAGTTGGGCATCCATTAAGTCCATTTCGCGCTCCAACTGCGCCACATCATTTTCATACAGATCGGGAATGGGCCGCCTGATCTGGTCTGGTTCAGCGGCCAAATTCGCCCCAATGGTGAACAACCGATCTTGGATTTCCTTGAGCAGGTCGCGCCGGGCAGCATTCACGGGCTGGTCTCGCACCAACCCTAGGCAAGCATTCAACTCATCTACTGTGCCATAGGCCTCAATCCGCAAGTAGGCTTTGGAAACCCGGGTGCCGCCCACTAGCGAGGTGATGCCTAAATCTCCGGTTTTGGTATATATTTTCATCTTTTTTGTTGCAAAGTTAGCAAGCCCAGCGGTCATTCACAAACGATGGCCCCATCGCCCAACGGTTTTTAAACTGGCGCGTTTTGTCACAAAGTTCGGAAAACCGTAAGTTTGTGGCCGCTATCAACCTGCTATCTCTCATTCCAGCACAATATCTCAATCCTCAATTTTGTGAAACTCCTAATTTTCAACCTCTTGGCTTGGACTTTTGCTGGGCCGCTCATTGCCCAAGACCAAGCCAAACCAGCCAAGGACAAACACAACTATCAACTGGTAGTCGCCAAAAATGATTCGGCAATCCAAGTGGACGGTGTGCTATCCGAGCAAGTTTGGCAGAAGGCCGAGGTGGCCAAAGATTTCTTCCTCAATTTCCCCAATGATACCGCCTATGCCCGCAACCAAACCGAGGTGCGCATGACCTTTGATCAGCAAAACCTTTATGTGGCCGTCATTTGTTATGATGACATGAAAAAACGGACGGTGGCCAGTTCGCTCCGCCGCGATTTTGGGTGGGAGGAAAATGACAACTTCACCGTCTATCTCAATCCGTCCAACGATCTGCTCAATGGTTTTGCTTTTGCCCTCACTCCTTTTGGGGTAGAGCGCGAAGGTCAGTTGTTCAATGGGCAGGAAGTGGCCGAAATCTGGGACAATAAATGGTATTCGGCAGTCAAAACCTACGCTGACCGCTGGGTGGGCGAACTGAAAATTCCCTTTAAGTCGCTCCGCTATGAACACGGAGCAACTGAGTGGCGGGCCAATTTTGCCCGTAATGACCTAAAAAACAACCAAATATCTTCTTGGCGACCAGTGCCCATTGCCTATTGGATTTCCTCCTTGGCCTATTCGGGCGGGTTGCTGTTCCAAGAGCAACTGCCAAATCCAGGGGCCAATATCTCCCTCATCCCCTACGCAGCCAACCGGATAGAGCGCAATTTTGAGGAGAACGAACCCACTACCATCTTTCCGGGCGTGGGTTTTGATGCCAAAGTGGCCATTACCCCTGCGCTCAACTTGGACTTGACCGTCAACCCCGATTTTTCCCAAGCCGAAGTGGATCAGCAAGTCACCAATCTTGATCGTTTTGAATTGTTTTTTCCCGAAAGGCGACAATTTTTTGTTGAAAACAATGATTTGTTCGATAGTTTTGGTTTTGAAAACCTAAAACCCTTCTTTTCTCGTCGAATCGGGATTGGCCGCGACCAGACCACGGGCCTCATCCGGCAGACGCCCATCCTGTTTGGGGCCCGGTTGAGTGGCAAATTGGACAATAACTGGCGGGTGGGCCTGCTCAATATCCAAACTGGCCGGCAGCGGGGCATCGACGCGCCCCTTGAAAATTATACCGTGGCCGCAGTCCAGCGGCAGTTGTTCTCTCGTTCCAACCTTGCGCTGATCGCGGTCAACCGGCAAAACAGCCAATCATTGGCCAATCGCTTCACCCGGTTGGTGGGTGCGGACTATAACCTCCAAACCGAGGACAACAAATGGAGTGGAAAAATTTTCTACCATAGAGCTTTCCAACCTGACAACAAACCCGGCAATTTTGCGCATGGCACCCAGTTGCAATACCAAGTCCGCAATTTGACCGCCACCTGGACACATGAGTACGTGGGCGAAAACTACCAGCCCAACGATGTGGGCTACGTGACCCGTAGAGCCCACTGGCGCGTTAACCCGCAATTGAATTTTACTTTTTTTGCCAAAAATCCCAAGTTTGTCATCTCGCACGGGCCATTTGTTGAGCTCAGCGCCTTTGCCAATCTAAACCGCCAAGTGACCGACCGGGAACTCGATCTTGCCTATCAAATCAATTTTACCAACACAAGTCAACTATTTGCCGGATTTTACAATTACTATACGTATTTTTTCTTCCCATTTGATCCCACCAACTCGGGCGGGGCAAAAATCCCGGCGGGCAGTTCCTTTACTTACAATGGCTGGTTTGCCGGCTACACCTCCGACCGCCGCCAGCTTTTCACCTATGGTTTTGAAGGTTACGGGGGCCAATACTATAATGGCCACAACCTTAACCTGATCCCCGAGATTAATTACCGTTTCCAACCGTTTGGTTCGGTGGGTTTGAGGGTGGAATACAACCGGTTGCGGTTTCCCGAACCATACAACAGCACGACTTTCTGGCTGATTGCCCCTCGGGTGGACATTACTTTTACCCGCAAACTGTTTCTCACCACCTTCTTTCAATACAACCAGCAACTGGACAATGTCAATGCTTATATCCGGTTTCAGTGGCGCTTCAAGCCAGTGTCCGATTTTTTCTTGACCTATCAAGACAATTACTGGCCGGGTGATTTCCGGGTCAAATACCGCGAATTGGCGGTGAAACTCATATATTGGTTCAATCTTTAGCCACACCCAATAATCAATCAATTAGATGAACTCAATGCCCAATAGCCAACAAAAAAGCGGGAGTCAATGTACA
Organism: Cytophagales bacterium; assembly: GCA_043754075.1. Taxonomy (GTDB): domain Bacteria; phylum Bacteroidota; class Bacteroidia; order Cytophagales; family Thermoflexibacteraceae; genus JALONO01. Next base: position 9,140 of record JAYUVL010000441.1, read on the forward strand.
TTGCTCCCCCTAAAAACTAGTTATTTTACATTTGATGTCTCATTGGCAAGCAACATTTTTTGGGTTCTACTCCAAAAATAGTGGATAATTACTAAATTTGCGTATGGATACTGAACTAATCTTTGCACAAGCTCTCGGCATTACGGAGCCCTGGTTTATTA
>JAYUVL010000442.1:0-10964 GCA_043754075.1 Cytophagales bacterium
CCTCGGTGCTTTTTGTCCGCTGGCCTCCGCCCAAGTGACGCCCGATGCCCCCGTCAACACATTATTCTCCCGAGGCGAATGGACTCGCGCCGGCGAGCGCTCCACCCGCAAGGACACATTGACGATGGTCCGGCTGCAAGGCGAGCAGATCACCGCCATCCCCGAGTGGTTGTATGCTTGCCAAGAACTTTACGCACTTGATCTCACGGACACGCGCATTACGCACCTGCCTGCCCGCCTGAACCAACTCAAGAAATTGCGATCCATTACTTGGCAGGGAACACCTGCCCTGCGCCAGCCAGTCGCTTACCCAAAAAGGGACACCGCTGAGATGCGCCGGGTAGCCCTGCTGAAACCAGCCGAACAACGGGCCTATTTGGACAGTACCAGCAAAATTTGGACTGCGGCCAACCAGCAGGCCGATGCCGACTGGCAAAAACTTGAGGCAGCCAGCCAGCCAACCCCGCTGACTTTTGACCGGCTGGAAAACATCACCTACTTGAACATCAGTGGCCACAAACTGGCCAAACTGCCCAAAACGCTCAAGAATTTGACCAACTTGGAAGAACTGAACCTGAGCAAAAACTTGCTGACCAAATTGCCCCGCCATCTAAAGCGGTTGCCCAAGCTCAAGCGCTTGTATCTGAACCAAAACGGATTGACCCTCAAAAAACAAAGCCTTAAGCCCTTGCGCAAACTGACCGAACTCCAGCTGCTGGGACTGGCCAGCAACCGGATCACGGTCGTGCCGCCAAGCATCCAGTTTTTGTCGCCCAAACTGACCGATCTGATCTTTTCGGGCAACCCGATCCGCGAGGTAAGCCCCGCACTGGCCCGCTTGCAGGGGCTGCGCAACTTACAGTTCTATTCGTGCGCGCTCCAAAGCATTCCCGATTGCGTGTTTGAACTCAAAAAGCTGGAGGAATTGGACGTGTACAAAAATGAGATCCGGTTTGTGCCGGCCAAGATCCAGCAACTCGCCAATTTACAAATCCTCTATGCTTCCCACAACAAACTGACCGAACTGCCCGACGAAATTGGCGAACTGACCAACCTGCGGGGCCTGTATGTCCATCACAATGACATCAAGTTTATCAACGCCAGTGTTGGCAAATTGGCCAAACTGGAGATGTTCCACGCCCAGTCCAATAAACTGGCGGCGTTTCCAGAAGCTTTGATTGGGCTGCCACTGTTGCGGGAGATCAATTTGGGCAGCAACGCCATCAGCGACCTGCCCATCTCGGTGGCCAAGTTGCCAAAGCTGCGGTTTCTGCACATCAGGGGCAACATCCTATCGCCCGAACTGACCTCCGCCACCGAATTTGTCCAGATGCAAAAGATCTTAGCTGACAAAGACGTGGATTTTTCCTACTAAATCATCCGCTGTCCTCCATCAGTTGGGCCGTGAACACCGAATATTTACTGAATTTCCAAACCAAACCGGGGCTGAGTTCGTTTAGATCGTGCCCCGGTTTCATTTTTTTGGAAATATTTGCTCACTGAATCCAACATGCTCGACGATCAACTCCTAGGCACCAAACAGAAGGCCCTAAAAATCAATTTGAACAATAAAATTTATGGCTCTTTTGCTGAGATTGGGGCTGGTCAAGAGGTCGCTTCCATTTTCTTCAAAGCTGGGGGCGCTTCGGGTACGGTGGCCAAAACCATGTCGGCCTATGACATGACGTTCAGCAATGCGATTTATGGCGAAGAAACCAGTGGTCGTTATGTGTGCGAGTCGCGGCTGCTGAAAATGTTCAATCACGAATACCATTTATTGGTTGAGCGGTTGGATCAAAAACGCGGCGACCACACCAATTTTTTTGTGTTTGCCAATACGGTGGTAGCCCTCAACTACCAGAAAACCAACGAGGGCCACGGTTGGCTGGGAGTCCGGTTTCAGACCCACCCACGCAGCACCCCGTCCAATGCTGTCATCCACGTCAAAATGCACGACAACGATGCTGTGCTCCAGCAGCAGGCCATTGGCATTGCGGGGGTCAACTTGCTCTACGCGTGCTATTATCTCCAATACGATACCGAAAAGTTTGTCACTTCGTTGATGGACAATCTGAGCCGGGAACGGATAGAAATAGACATGGTCCGGCTCAGTGGGCCAGACTTTAAAAATATTGACAACCGGTTGCTGAGCCTCCAGTTGGTCCAGCACGGCCTGACCGATGCGGCCTTGTTTGGGCCAGATGGCCACGTGCTCCAAGCTTCGGAAACATTCTACAAGCGCAACCTGCTGGCCATCCGGGGCCGCTTTCGGCCGCTCACCCACGTGAACATGGACATGTTCAAAACGGGCTACGAAATGTTCATCCGCGAACAAGATGTGGATGCGAGCCAGTCGATCACCGTGGCCGAGCTGACCCTGCAAGACCTCAAGGCTGCCGACCCAGACATTGACGAGAAAGATTTTTTGGACCGGGTGGACATTCTTTGCTCCCTCGGCCTGACGGTGCTCATCTCAAATTACCAGCAATATTACAAACTGGTGGGATACCTATCTAAATTGACCCGGCGCAAAATTGGGATCATATTGGGCGTCTATAACTTGCGGAGCGTATTTGACGAAAAATACTACGAAGAAGATGGTATATTGAAGTCATTCAGTACTTTGTTCAAGAAAAACGTCAAACTATACGTTTATCCGTCCAAAGTGCCGGGAAGCGAAGAATTTTACACTTGCAAGAACTTTCAATTGCCTGAAAACCTCCGCTATTTGTTCATGCACTTAGTGGCTAACGACAAGATTGAGGACATTCATGGCTACCATGAAGAAATGTTGCACATCATTTCGGACAATGTGCTGGCCATGATCAAAGCTGGCAAGCCCGGTTGGGAAGAGATGGTGCCCGATGAAGTGGGCAAGAAAATCAAGGAAAACCACCTGTTTGGCTTTGCTGCCGACCGCAAAAACTACGATTTTTCCGATGCCCGCGCCATTGATGCCGTGCCAGATTATTACGACCCCCCCTTGTGGTAAGGCTGTGGGGCGGGGATTGGCCAGTTGAGCACCGGAGATCCCCGGCAGCAAATAGCGCTACTCGTTTTTGCATTGCAGTGTACAATTTTGGGGTGGTGGGCTCATGGTTAAGTCCAACCAATCTCCCCACCCTTTCAGTCCACAAACAAAAAACCCATTTCAAGTGAAATGGGTTTTTTGTTGCTTGGGCGGTAAACCTACTGCACCAATTCGTATTCTTCCACAATGGTGGCATTGACCAACTGTTCCATCAACCGCAGGCGGGTGTCGGTCAGTTCAAGAATATTCATTCGCCGCTGGTTGCGCGTACTGTTGGGTTGGCCAATGATCAGGCTCGATCCATCGAGCGAAGGTGCCCAGCCGGTCTTACTGGCTTCCGAACCCGCAGCAGGGCAGCCCCGGGGCACGTAATAAGTGAGGATCAGTTGCCGGCTAAAGTTGAGTTCAAACCGTTGGTTACAGGCCGTCGATCGGTTGCCGTTGATCTGGGTGTAGAGTTGGTTCCAGCGCAGGTTGCCCCGCCCGGACAAAATATCGGCAAACCTGATTTCAGATATTTTGGCTTCATAGTTTTGCACCAGTTTCCCGATATCCTGAAAGCCAAAGGTCATCGATAGGTTCCAATTGTTGGCTTTTTGGAATTCGGCACTGATCACATAAATAAACACGTCTTTGCTCAGGTTGGTGAATATTGCCACTCCGCCATTGTCAGACTTCTGGGTGGCCACCGCATTGGTATTGGCCAAAAAATCTTCTTGGGAACGGAACAGGGTGACGGTGGCCCCCGCCACGCCCCGGTTACCTTCGTCCCGCACCATCACCTGAATCTCGTAGGTAGGTTCAGGCACCTCCCGTGGTTGGCACGCCGCCAGAAAAAGAAGGCTGAAACAAATTAATATCTTGTTCATTGATCTGATAGCTGCCATGATCCTAAACCACAGGGGGAAACCGTTATATGCTACTAGAGGGATGACTGTTTGACTTGGGTTTCTTCGTATTTGGAGGGACATTTCATCAAAATCTCGTTGGCCACAAACTCGCTGCCTTTCACCCGGCCAATGATCACCACTTTCTCGGAGCGCTGGAAATCCTGCATCGATGCCGGTGGGTTATAACAAACCACCCGGTGCACCTGCTTTTGGTTGTCCACCAGATCAAATGCCAAATAATTGGCATCTTTGAGCGGGTCATACTGTACCCCCACTACTTCGCCCGCCTTGTTTTTGGTCAGTTCGCCCACCACGTGGACTTTGGTGTCCTGGCCTTGGGAAGCCAGGGCGTAGGCTTCTTGGAAATTAACGTATTGGCTGGTATCGCCCGAGAGCGTAATGATGTACCCGACAGCCAAAGCAATGACCACCAAGCCAATAAGATATGATTTTTTCATGGTTCGAGAAACAAGTGGTTGATCGTAATTCCTCAATGGAGTACTTCCTGACCGCAGCGCAAAATCCTGACCTACCCGTTTTCCAAGTACTTACTTTTTGGTCAGTTTTTCCAACTTGGCAAGCTTGCGGTCAATCACAACCAAATATACAACTATTCCGGCCAATACGGTTGCTATCACCGCTACCACCACATAGATTTTCCCATCGGCCCGAAACTGATCGGCCATGCTTACTTGCTGGTTGTGGTAGTCATTTTCGGTAATGGCAATCTTGCCCGATTGTTGGGCTAGCCCAAAATGGCAAGTCAAACAGAAAACAAAGAGGATCAATAGTTTTTTCATGCAAAGAACAATTGGGCCAAGACCATCCGTAGGTTGATCAACAGACGGTCTCGGCGTAGTTGAAATTACTCGTCATCTTCGTCCGATGCATGCCCGAACGAATATTCGGTGTCATCAAGGACAAGGGTGTCAGCATTGAACTCGGTGACGAATTTTTGAATGACCGCCTCGGTAACTTCTTCCACATTGAGGGCCACATCAAGCCCTACCCCATATTCGGCCGCTTCGTCAATCTCAACGCGTTCCACTACTGCTACTTCATCTTCGCCCTCAATTTCGTCAACCAACAGATCGAGATAGTCCAGTTCATCTTCCGAAGCCGACTCGATGCCCGTAAACTTGGGGAATTTCTCCAGCAATCGTTGTTCGGCCAAATCATAAACGGCCATTTCGTACTCTGCCCTGAGGGTGTAGAGGAAGGTATCAAAAACGACTTCTTTGCCCTCCCCATCATTGCCCACAAAGTAAAAATAGGCTCCTTCTTCGTCACGTTCCTGATCTGGGTTCCAGGTAAAAGAACGTTCTGCCTTGGCGGCTTCTGCTTTTATCCGCGCTATTTCAGCGGCATCATATCCTTTGTTCATCGAGATAAGGTATTAATTTGAGCCGCAAAGTAACAAACTAAAAGCTGGAAATGGCACATTTTGCCTTGCTTTTCTGATATTTGCGGCCAAACTCGTTCTTCCAATTATGGATTTAAACACCCTGACGGCCATTTCTCCGGTAGATGGCCGCTATCGGCGACAGGCGGCCCCTCTGGCCCCTTATTTGTCCGAATTTGCGCTCATCCGCTACCGGGTCCGAGTTGAAATTGAGTACTTTATCGCACTTTGTCAACTCCCGTTGCCCCAATTGGTCGATTTTGATCCTGCCCTTTTCCCGCAAATGCGAAAATTGTACCGGGGGTTTGGGTTGGAGGATGCCGAACTGATCAAAAATATTGAGCGCACCACCAACCACGATGTAAAGGCGATTGAATATTTCATCAAGAAAAAATTTACCCTTTTGGGCATCGAGCGCTACGCTGAGTTTGTGCACTTTGGGCTTACTTCACAAGACATCAACAACACGGCCACCCCGCTCATGCTCAAAGAAGCCATGCAGGAGGTCTACTACCCATTGTTGGAGGGCCTCATCACCCAGCTTGGCGCGTTGGCCACCGCTTGGGCCAATGTGCCCATGCTGGCCTACACCCACGGGCAGCCAGCTTCCCCCACCCGGGTGGGCAAAGAACTAGGCGTATTTGGCTATCGGTTGGAGCAGCAGTTGGCCACCCTGCGGCAGATCCCCTTCGCGGCCAAATTTGGCGGCGCCACCGGCAACCTGAATGCCCATGTGGTCACTTATCCGATGGTGGACTGGGTGGGGTTTGCCAATCACTTCGTGGGGAAAATGCTCGGCCTGCACCGCACCCAACAAACGACCCAAATTGAAAATTATGATTTCTTGGCCGCTATTTTTGACAATCTCCGCCGATTGAACACCATCTTGATCGATTTTGCGCGGGATGTGTGGAGCTATATCTCGATGGGGTATTTCAAGCAAAAGATCAACCCTGACGAAGTGGGATCATCGGCCATGCCACATAAAGTAAACCCGATAGATTTTGAAAATGCCGAGGGAAATCTGGGGTATGCCAACGCTATTTTTGGCTTTTTATCAGAAAAACTGCCCATTTCGCGGTTACAGCGCGACTTGACCGACTCCACCGTGCTCCGCAATTTGGGCGTACCGCTGGGACATACCCACGTTGCCCTGCAATCACTGGCCAAGGGCCTGACAAAATTAGAACTCAACCAAGCCCGGATCGAGCAAGATTTGGCGGCCAACTGGGCCGTAGTGGCCGAGGCATTGCAGAGCATTCTACGGCGCGAAGGTTATCCCCAGCCTTACGAAGCCCTCAAGGCCTTGACCCGCACCGGCGAAGCCATGTCGGCGGAGCACATCGGGAACTTTATTGACAGTTTGGCCATTCCCGACAAGGTGAAAGCCGAAATGAAACACGTGACCCCGTTCAATTATACAGGGGTATAACGAAAAGAAGATTGACAATGAATGATGACCCGATCCTGAACCGAGTGGCCAGCAGCGGCTTATCCACGCTAGAACTTGAAAATTTCTATCACCCCGGTGAGCGGGTGCTGTACGATCTCAAAGACAACTTGTACCAAGAACTTTTGCTGCGCGAAAAGGATTTCCGGGAGTTCCTCAAGCAGCACGACTGGGCGCAATACCAAGGCAAGAATGTGGCCGTGCACTGTTCGGCCGATGCCATCGTGCCGGTGTGGGCCTATATGCTACTGGGCCTGCACTTGGAGCCCTTTGCCCATTCGGTGGTCTTTGGCGATTTGGCTGCCCTGGAAGATGCCCTCTTCCGCGATGCCATCGCCACAATCGATGTAGAGCAGTATCGGGGGGCCAGAGTAGTGATCAAAGGCTGCAGCAAGCACCCTGTACCCGCTTCGGCCTATGTGGAAATTGCCCGCCGCCTGCGCCCCGTGGCAGCAGCCATCATGTACGGCGAGCCTTGCAGCACAGTGCCATTGTACAAAAAGCCGAAAACGGTGGCCGAAAGCTAAGACACGATTTTAGGGGACACGACGAAGATAGTCAATCAAAATCAAGCCGCGCACATAATGCTTTTGCAGTTTGTGATAAACGGTGGCGAAAAAGTTGGCCGGTTTCGCGGTGAATCCAAACAAACGGAAAAAGCTGGCGATCCTAGAGCGTTTGCCGGCCTAGCCCCACCTCGCGGGCCATCACTTAGGCGCCCTTCCCTTCGCTGATGGGCCCAACCCAATCGCACCTTTTCCCATTGAAACAAATATTTCTCCTCCCCTTGCCTTTTTTTCGCCCAAAAGGCTAACTTCCGTCCGCAAACTTGAGCCGTCACCCAGACAACAGCGCAATTTCCCTTTGGGGTGGCCCAAGCTTGGTTTGTTAAACCAGTCAACTTTCTTTAACCTTGGTATGAAATGAACGATTTCCAAATCAAGCGTGCCGCCAAAGTTTATGATGTGTGCATCGTAGGCTCGGGTGCGGGCGGGGGCATGGCGGCCTACACCCTGGCCAATGCAGGAGCCAAAGTGGCCCTGATCGAAGCGGGCCCCTATTACGATCCCAAAGATCCCAAGTACATCACCCAGCTCAAGGCCCCGTGGGAATCGCCCCGGCGCGGGGCCAGCACCACGCGGCCCTTCGGCGACTTCGATGCGGCCTGGGGTGGCTGGCAGATCGATGGCGAACCCTACACCACCAAAGACGGCACCAAGTTCGATTGGTTCCGCTCCCGAATGCTGGGGGGGCGCACCAACCACTGGGGGCGCATCTCGCTCCGGTTTGGCCCCGACGATTTCCGTCGCCGCAGCCTCGACGGACTGGGCGCGGACTGGCCCATCGGCTACGACGATGTGAAGCCTTTTTATGACCGACTAGATCGCTTGGTGGGTATTTTTGGATCGATGGAGGGAATCCGCAACGAACCGGATGGGATTTTCTTGCCCCCACCCAAGCCCCGTTTGCATGAGTTATTGATCAAAAAGGGGGCAACTGGCTTGGGCATCCCGGTCATTCCTTCCCGGCTTTCCATTCTGACCAAGGCCATCAACAAGGAACGTGGGGCATGCTTTTATTGTAACCAGTGCAGCCGGGGCTGCTTTGCCTACGCTGATTTCTCGTCCTCGTCGGTGCTGTGCAAGCCCGCCATTGCCACTGGCAATGTGGATTTGTATTCCAACGCAATGGCCCGCGAAGTACTCACCGGATCTGATGGGCTAGCCACGGGCGTAAGTTACGTGGATAAAATCACGCTCAAAGAAGAGACTGTCCAAGCCAAAATCGTCATCTTGGCGGCCAGCGCGGGCGAGTCGGCCCGGCTCCTGCTCAACTCCAAGAGCAGCCGCCACCCTAATGGGTTGGCCAATGGCAGCGGCGTGGTGGGCAAGTACCTCCACGATTCCACTGGGGCCAGCCGCAGTGCCTTTGTGCCCACCTTGATGAACCGCACCCGCTACAACGAAGACGGCGTGGGCGGGATGCATGTTTATTCGCCGTGGTGGCTGGAAAACAAGAAACTCGATTTTCCCCGGGGCTACCACATCGAGTACTGGGGCGGCATGGGAATGCCTGCTTATGGCTTTGGCTGGGGCATAGAGGGCCTAAACGGCAAGATTCCCGGCGCAGACGGCAAGCCCAAACCCGCCGGGGGCTATGGCAAGTCGCTCAAAGAAGATTACTACCGCTTTTACGGGGCCTACGTGGGCATGGCCGGGCGCGGCGAAGCAATCCCGCGCGAGGACAACTATTGTGAGATTGACCCCACCACGGTGGACAAGTATGGCATCCCGGTGCTGCGGTTCCACTACAAATGGTCGGACTATGAGATCAAGCAGGCCAAGCACATGCAGGACACGTTTGAGCAAATCATCTCCAGCATGGGCGGGATCGCACTGGGCGAAAAGCCGGGCCCCGAACGCAACTATGGCCTCGAGATTCCGGGCCGGATTATCCATGAAGTGGGTACTGTGCGGATGGGCACCAATCCCGACACGTCGGCCCTGAACCCCTACCAGCAAGCCCACGAGGCCAAGAACGTGTTTTGTGTCGATGCCGGGCCGTTTGTGTCACAGGCCGACAAAAACACCACTTGGACCATCATGGCGCTGTCAATGCGCGCTTCGGAGTATATTATTGACCAAAAGAAAAAGGGCAATTTGTAAGCTGGCCCAGCCCATTTCCCCCTTTCATTATTTACCCAGATTGATATGGATCGTCGCGACTTACTCAAATACATGGCCCTCAGCCCATTGGCGGCTGGTGGGCTGCTCACCGGGGCCGATGCCCAAGCGGGCGAACTGGAGGCACTGCCGCCACCAGCCACCGATTTCTTGAATGGCCGTAGCCCGGAAGAGCAAGACCGGGATGCGGCCTTGGCCCAGCAGAAATTTTTCAGCGAAGGCGAACTCAAGACCTTGGGCCAACTGGCCGAACTGATCATCCCCGCCGATGACCAGTCGGGCGGGGCCACCGAGGCCGGCGTACCGGCTTTCATCGAGTTCATGGCCAAGGACCAGCCCAACCTCCAAACCCCACTCCGGGGCGGGCTGCGCTGGCTGGACAACCAAGCCACCAAGCAATTTGGCAAACCGTTTGTCAATTGTGCAGCGGCCCAACAGACGGCCCTCTTGGACCAAATTGCCTATCCTGAACTGGCCAAGCCCGAAATGAAGCCGGGGGTATCGTTCTTTAACCTCATGCGCGGGCTGACCGCCACGGGATATTTCACCACCGAAATCGGTTTCAAGTACTTGGATTACCGGGGCAACAAACCCAATGTGTGGGACGGAGTGCCGCAAGAGGTGCTGGACAAATATGGCCTGAAATACGACCCGATTTACAGCAAGAAATAGATCCCGAAAATCTATCGGCTGACTAGCGATCAAAAAACCATTGGGAACAAAACCCAATGGTTTTTGGTGGCATTGTCGAGGGCAATCATTTGGAGCCCAGCCAAAGCACACTGGGTTTCACCCTCGGGAGTGTTGGCCAAATGTGGCTTTCCCGTCGGCAGGCTTACCCTACGATGGTCCGAAAAGTGAGGTTCACCCGTGGTTTGGCAATGAGCGTGGTCGGGGGGAGTCGGTGGAGCCAGTGGGTCTGGGTGGCCCCTTTCATCACCAACAGGCTGCCGTGTTCCAAAACCAACGACACGGTCTCTTTGGTTTGCTTGTGCTTGAAACAAAATTTGCGCTCCGCCCCAAAGCTCAGCGACCCGATAGCACCGCCCCTCTGCAAATCTTTTTCACCATCGCTGTGCCAAGCCATGCCTTCACTGCCATTGTGATAGAGGTTGAGCAGGCACGAATTGAACGTTTCACCGGTTTGAGCTTCCACCACTGCTTTTAACGATAAGAGTTCTTTGGTCCAGGGCAAAGCGCGTTTGGTGATGTTGGAATAGGTATATCCAAAATCTTGGCTGCCATACCAGGCCACTTTTCTTTTGGTGACCACTAATTTACCAAAAACGATCGCCTCATCGTTTTTCCACTCAATGGCGTTTAGCAAAACTGCTAAATGTTGGTCTGCTTCTAGTCTGGAAAACAATTTACCATAATAATTTACCGTGCCGTCTTTGGGCAGCCAGTTAGAACATGTTTAAAAATCGTATTTGATTCATTTAGAAGTGGTTGAGGACAATCTGGCAGTTGGCCCACAGCACCCAGGCCTCGGTGCTCTGCGGCGTTT
>JAYUVL010000443.1:0-7088 GCA_043754075.1 Cytophagales bacterium
CCTGTTGAAAAATAGTTTATGAAATTTTTATAAATAAAACACTGAAAATCAGTTCTTTAAGTGCAAATAAATTATAAGCTAATTATGGTCGGGTACTTAGTGACCAAATCAAAAAGGCTTTCTTGCCGATATACGAGGAAATCGTAAACAAATAGTTGAAAATAAGCTAATTATGGTGATCCTTTTTGGCGGGGCAAACTGATAAAAAGGCTGCGCATTTGATGCGTGTCGTCCGTGGGACACGGACAACGGCGTGTGGGTCGTCCGTGGGGAACAGGCAACGGCGTACGGACAACGGTTCCATTTTTATGCTCCGGCCCGGCGGGCCAAGTGCTCCACGGCCAGCCGATAGCCCTCTAGGCCAAAGCCAACGATGACCCCCGCGCAGTGTTTGCTCAGGTAACTATGGTGCCGAAATGCCTCGCGGGCGTGGACGTTGGAAATGTGCACCTCAACCACCGGTGCGGTAATGGCCGCAATGGCATCGCCAAGTGCGATGGAGGTGTGGGTATAGCCGCCAGCATTGAGCACTATCCCGTCAAAGGCAAACCCTACTTCGTGGATCTTATTGATCAGTTCGCCCTCCACATTGGACTGGAAATAGGTGAGGGCAACTTGGGGGAATAAATTTTTCAGCTCAAGGAGGTAATCCTCAAACCCGCGAGCACCATAGATCCCGGGTTCTCGCTTGCCCAACAAATTTAGATTGGGGCCATTAATGATGATCAAGTTTTTCATGCGCACCTCGAAGTTTATCCACAAAAGTAGGCGGTTAACCCCATTTTAAATCGGCACGGCTCGTTCGCACCCAATCCAGCCAGTCCAAGGTGCGGGTGACAGTGCCCGGTGGGCTGGCCGAAATGCAGGCGATCAACCACCCACTTTGCCGATTGGGGCCTAGCGGGGGACGCAAAAAAGTCAGGATCGCGAGAAAACACGTTTGGCACTACTGGGTCACCAAAAACCAAAGGGAGGGCCAACTTTGCGCACGGCAAATGAAAAAATGATTGCAAAATCCCAACTTTTCTTTGATAAGGGCACTTTTTTTGTTGAACAAAAAGGAGATGCCCACTTTCTCCAGAAAGCCATGAACAAAAATAAGCTACTTTTTCTTTCCCTCACGTTGACATTGGTATTGGGATTGACCAGCCAAATGGCTAATGCCCAGTTATTTGAACGCCGGGAAAACCCCAAATTCAAGCAGAACCCGAAGCACAAGTGGTCGTGGTTCAACCGAAAAAAGTATTGGAGCGTTGGCATCGGGCTGAACGCCATGAATTATTTTGGGGACATTACCCCCCAGCCAGACTTTACCAGCTTGGAACTGGGCTACACCCGGCCCAATATAAGTTTGTACGCGGTGCAGCGGCTGTTTCCCGGTGTCTCGGTCCGCTACCAGTTTTCTTGGGGCCGGATCAAGGGGAGCGATATGGCTTCGGCCAGCCCGGACGGTCGGCGGTGGGAAGAATTCAACCAGTTCCGCTACATCCGCAATGCAAGTTTCCGCAGTGACATTATGGAACTCGGCGTGTTGGGGATGTTTGATCTGGTCAAAAACCGGGGGGTATTTTATCAGCGGCCCAAGAAAGTAATCCCCTACTTGGTGGCTGGGGTCACGTTCTTCCGGCACAACCCCAAAGCGCTCAACCCCTTGGTGGAAGGTGATGAATGGGTGGCCCTGCAGCCGCTGGGCACCGAGGGCCAAGGCCGTGAAGGCTACAAATCCCGCTATTCCCGCTGGCAATTTGCCCTGCCATTGGGCGTGGGCCTGCGCTACAAGATCAGCCAGCGCTGGGACATTGCATTTGACATCACCTACCGCTATACCTTGACCGATTACATGGATGATGTCAGTGGTAAGTACGCCGATCCAGGCATTTTTGCTGATGACAACTTGGCCCGCGCCCTGCACGATCGTTCTCGGGAAGGTGGTTATCAGCGGCTGATCGACGGTGGGGTCACTTACCTGCCCCCGCTGGAAGGCTACCTGAGCCCTACCGATGGCAATGTGTATGTCACTTACCTGGGTTTTGGCAATGATGCCAACATTGACAACATCCGGGGCAATAGCCGCGATCGCGATGTGTTGATCATGACCGGGCTGCACTTGTCCTACATCATTCCCGGCCAGGTGCGCTGCCCCGAACCTTTCAAACGCAAGTTTCGGCGCCACCGGTTGTAAAATCACCAATAATCAGTTCAACTTTTTCACCTAACCCTCCTTTATTTGTGGAACAACTTTAGCGTAGTTTACACTTACTTAACTTTTCCACAAATAATCGTTGCCAATGTTTTTGAAGATTGCTCGGATAAAGGGGGGACTGTGCCAAAAATTGGCCCCGGTTCTTTTTGGATTATTGTTGGTGGGCCCTTCACTTTGGGCCCAAAAGTATGAGTTTGGCCTTGGGCTGGGCCTGGCAAACTATAAAGGTGACTTGGCCCCCAATTTTCGCTTCCGCAACAACCGCCCCGGGGTACAAGGTTTCTTCCGCTATAACCTTAGTCCCTACTTGAGTTTACGGGCCAATGTGCTCTGGACGGGCATTGGGGCCAGAGACAGTATTGTGCTCAAGGATGCGTTCCAACTGCAGCGCAATTTCTATTTCAAGGGAAATATCCGCGAACTGGCCGCCACTTTTGAATACAATTTTTTTAAGTTCCGGGGTAACCGCCTCAAAAGATCCGAGCGGTTTTGTCCGTTCTTTTTTGCTGGTATTGCTGTGAGCAATTTCACCGTCCGCAACAATTACCTGCCCCAGAACGATGACCAGTTCACCAGCACTCAGTTGGTGCTTCCCTTTGGCATTGGGATCAAAACGGCGGTTGCTCCCAAGCTAAACCTGATGGTGGAATTTGGGGCCCGGAAAATGTTTTCCGATCAATTGGACGGGATTGCCAACGTGCCCGAAGACCCCAAATTTCGCCGGGTCAACGCCAATGTCAACGATATGTATTATTTTGCGGGGTTTTCGCTCAGTTACGTGATAAATGGCGTGCGCTGTCCCGATGTTTACAACGATTAGTTGGCCGAAGCAATTCCTTGGGTGCACACCTGTCAACCTTGTTCCGGCCAATACTATCCGCATGCTGTATGGAAAATTTTGGTGTCATCGTTATTGTTTCTAAAAACGACCTCTTGTTTGCCAAAGGTTGTTGCGCGAGTGTCCACTATTTCATGCCGGGCGTTCCCATTTGCCTGCTGGTGGACGGTGATTTTTCGCTGGAAGGATTGGAAGCAGCCTACGGGGCCAAAGTGTTGAGGCGCAAAGATGTCAAAAATGATTTCCTGCGCAAAGAAAGCTATGGCTGGGGCATCACCCGCATGATCGCGTTTTGGGAAAGCCCGTTTGAGTATTTTCTCCTCATTGATGCTGACACCAACCTTTGGGGCGATCTACGCCAGCATGCCAGTTTCGAGGCGCATGATCTGATCATCGACCACCCTAAGTACGGTTACTCGGACGCGGATCTTGAGCTCTACTTTTTTGATACAAAAATGATGCGGGAGCATTTCCCCCATTTTGACATTTATCACCATCCTTATGTGTGCCCGGCCGTGCTGATGAGCCGTCGGTTGGTGTTTGACTTGGAGGAGTACAAAACACTGCTCCGCTTTACCAAGCAGTATCCCGATAAGTTCAAATGTGGCGACATGGGCTTTATCAACTACTTGTTTTTCAATGGCCAGGCCCAGGGGAAGTTTCGGCTCGGGGCCAGCGATTTTCAATACTTGGTGTGCGATTATCAACCCGGGGAAACCCAACAGGATTTTGCCTTGGTGGACGGTTTGCCGGCGGTGAAACTCCCCCCAACTGTTATGCACTGGACCGGCACGGCCAAGCCCACCTACCACAATCCGTTTGGTTATTACACTTCGCCGATGGTCTTTTTCCGGGAACAGTTCTACCGCGACACCACAAAGCTGACCGCCACCCAGATCGCCCAAAAAATCCAACAGGAGGACAAAGCGTGGGAAACGCGGGTCAAATGGAGCAATTACCGGAAAGTAATCCTCCAAAAAATCAACCGTTTAACCAGCATTTAGCCAGTTGTACGTTGCTCTCAACCTGATTTTTTTGGCAATGTTGATCTTCCTGTTTCGCCATTGGGCCAACGGGCAGCCACTTGCCAAGTACCTATTGCCTGCCCTGACCGTAAAACTGGTGGCTGGGGTTGCCATTGGCATTCTCTATCAATACTATTACCAAGGCGGCGATACTATCTTTTTGTTTGAACAAAGCGGGCATTTGGCGGGCTTGCTCCGCAATTCGCCGCGGGCTTTCTGGTTGTTTCCCCACGAAACCCAGTTCAAGGACTTGTACTACTTCGGGGTTTTCAAGGATTTAAATCCCCGGGTACTTTTTTTTGGCAAGTTCACGGCCATTTTTCACCTGATCACCGGAGGTAGCTATTGGCTGATCGGGGCCTATTATTCGCTTTTCTCACTGGTGGGGCTTTGGCTGTGTGCCAACCAGTTGGCCTACCGGTTCAAACCCGCCGCCCCTGCGTTGGCGTGGTCATTTTTCTTTTTCCCCTCCACTGTGCTGTGGTCTTCGGGTTTGCTCAAGGAAAGCCTGCTCTGGGGATTCTTGGGCACGGCCACGGCCTTGGTGCTGCACCACTTGTACCGTGCGCCAAACAAGGCGCGGGCGGTATCCCGGCGCATTTTACTTGCGGCTGGCCATTTGGCGCTGTTTGCGGGGTGTTTGTACGGGCTTTTTCAACTGAAATACTACTATTTGGCAGCCTTGATCCCAAGTTTGGCCGCGCTTGCGATCGCTCGGGCGGTTCAACTTCGGGCCAGGGTACGCTGGGGGCCCACCGTGGTTTTCGTGGTCATGTTTGCCGGTTTTTTGGGCATCGCCACTCAGTTGCACCCCAGTTTGAACCCCGAGAAGTTGGCGGTTTCATTGGTAAGAAACTATGAAACAATGGCCGATGCCACCGACATCGACAACTTGGTCCATTACACTTTCGCCCCCAATCGCCTCAGTGTGCTACAAAACGTGCCGAGGGCATGGTGGGCCGCCCTGTTTGTCCCCTTGCCTTGGGAGGCGGGGAGCAATCCCCTCAAACTGTTGGTCGGGTTGGAAAACTTGGGCTTGTTGTGTTTGGCCATTTATCAGCTTTTCGGATTGGTCCCAACAATCAAGGCCAAGCAACCAGTTTATCCTCCTGGTACTTGGCCTTTGGTACTGGCGGGATTGGCTTACATTGCCTTGCTGGCCGTGATGCTAGCCTTGGCCACGGCCAATATCGGCACCCTGATCCGCTATAAAAATGGGTTCATGCCCTTTTTTGTTGCTTTACTATTGCCCAAGCGCACCAGCCATAGTTCAATGCGCCCTCGGCTTGATGTTTTGGGCTAGACTTTGAGTACTTTCATTTCAACCCGCCGGTTTTTCTGTCGGCCCGCTTCCGAGTCATTGGAAACGAGTGGGCTGCTGCCACCGTAAGCCGCCGTTTTGATTCTCGCTTCGCTGACACCCCGTTGCATCAAAAAGTTCTTCACCGACACTACCCGCCGTTCAGATAGGGTTTGGTTCTTCTGGGGATCACCCACATTGTCGGTATGCCCGGCCAATTCGATCTCAATGGTTGGGTTTTCCTTCATGAACCCCAGCAGCTTGTCCATTTCATCATACGAATCCTTGCGGAGCACATAGCTGCTTTGTTCAAACAAGATGTTTTCCAATTGGATGGTCTTGCCCACTTCCACTTTTTCGTTTTTAAATAGAATGCCCGTTCCGCCATTGCCGTTTTGGGGGTTGGGCTTGGGTTGGGGCTTGGGTTGAGGAAGGGGGGGTTTGGGTTGCGGCTTGGGCTTGGGGTCGTTTTTGGCTACTACCGGGTCGGGGTCTTTTACCGGATCTGGTTCTTTCAATCGCCAGATCTTGATCGTCCCATCGTAACTTCCGGTAGCGATCAAGTTATCGATGGGGCTGAACCGCGAAATGCGGACAAGTCCAGTGTGCCCGGCCAAAGTGGTAATGGTTTTGCCCGCTGCCACATCCCATACCTTGGTGCCCGATCCGTCCGATCCGCCCATTCCGGTGACCATGTACTTACCATCTTTGTTGAAGGAGGTAGCACTGTAGGTTTCATCGTTGGCCGCTTGAAAAGTGTTGGTAATCTTGCCGCTCTGGATGTTCCAGACGTTAACTTTGCCATCGTAGCTCCAAGTGGCCACGTGGCCGGGCTGGGGGCCGTTCACCACGTCATTGAGGTGGTTGGCTTCGTAGCGAAAATATTTGGCAAGTTGATCGGTTTGCAAGTCGATGAACTGCAGCAATTGGCCCACCGAAATGACCAAATACTTTTCATCGGTGGAAATAGTGCCCCCAGTAACGGTACTGTACCAACGGCCATCGTCATAATTGCACGAAAAAACCATGTCGGCCGGTTTGGATTTGCCATCCGGATCGGGCTTGATTTCCCCCTTCATCACGTAGCCATTGTCACCGCTGAAATAGACAAAACGCTTATCGGGCGAAAAAACCACGAAGGAAGCTGATACATAACGGGTACCATTGGGGTGGAGGTAAGGTTTGTTGAAAAAAGTAGCCATATTTTTCCCGCTGCGCACTTCCCACACTTTCACCACGCCATCTTCGCCCGCACTGGCTAACAAACTGCCATCCTTGCTGAAGGTTACCTCGTAAATCGCTTTGGTGTGGCCCTTCAAGCTGCGGACCACCTTGTTGCTTTGCACATCCCAGAGCAATACCTGCCCATCATGGCCACTGCTGGCCAACAGTTGTCCATCGGGACTGAACCTGATATTCTGCACCTTGCCCGTATGACCAGCCAAAGTGGCTTGAAGGACAAACTGCGGTGGGGCTTGTTGCGCGAGCCCAGGCAAGGCTAGCCCCATAAATGTGATTGCTAAACAAAATAGATATTTCATTTCTATGGCTAATAGTTTGCACATTATAAACGTAAGTTTTCGGGTAAAGTTAAAGAAAATGCTGTGCCAATTCACAAATGCCAGGTGCCAATTTTCACTAACCCCCTGACTGACCAAGACTTAAATATACCAGCTTTAGCATAGTTTAACAAACCGGCAATGGCAGCCTTTCCATAAGACC
>JAYUVL010000444.1:0-9083 GCA_043754075.1 Cytophagales bacterium
GGTTGTCTTTACTTTGTATACTTATGATACGGTAAGTGGTGCAATTGGAAACGATAAAGCAAGTCCTCTGCAAATTTAAATATTTCACTTGGAGTTGCATTGGGATTCTTATCGATAAATTTAGCCCACAATGGATTCCATTTACCAGGCATGGATGGACCTAATCCCTTACCATGTACACCTCTTAAATGGGTTGAAAAATGTTCAATATCAATAACGAAATCATCAATGTTAATGCCTTTCGACGTGAACCACGGCTTATAATTTTGTGGAAAGATATGATGCTGAGCCATATTCTGGGGCATTGGCAACAACTTTATTTCCCCCGTCCCGACTCTGGCCGAGCTTGGAAATTGCCCCGTTCCCCCTCCGGCCCCCCCCGCCGCGGTGCTGGTCTCCAGCAGTTGGGGCTGGGGCACCTTCAGGTCCACCGATGGCACCTCGGGGAGGTCAAGGACCAGCAGCTTGGGCTGCTGCGCCACCAACCTGGGCGCGGTAAACGCCCGCTTGATGGCCGGGATGGCCTTGTCGCCCAGCCACTTGCCCCCCACGCCGCCCAGTGCGCCCATGCCATTTGCCGGGGCCAGATCCAAGGGCCAGCCTTCGCTCGATACTTTAACTGCCGCTGTTCCGCCTGTTCAAAAACAAGCTGGACAGCGGCAGTAAAGTACATTGGCCAATGCTGCACTCGCTTATTTGATGGGGCCCAAGGCGGGTAACCCTCGCGAGTGGCCAGTCAATTGGCAAGCACTGCCTCGGCAGTTACACCCCCAGCGACCAGCCATCGCGGTATTCCCGCTTGACAAACTGGTTGGCCTGCTCCAGGTTGGTGATTTTCATGTTGGGACCGTCCCAGATCAGCTTTTTGCGACCGATTTTCCGGTACGAGTTGGCCAGGTTGGGGTCTTTGCCCGCGATCAGTTCCTTCGCACTAAGGCTGCGCAGGGCCAAATTGCCCATTAGGATGGTTTCGGTCAGTTTGCCGGCATAATCAAAGTTGGACGAGGCCAGTTTGTTGGCTTCGGCCAAGCTGCCCGCTTTGCAAGCCGCCACCCAACTGGTCTGATGGTTGCCCACCACCCGGGCAATGGTCTTGGCGGGTTCGTTGAATCCCTCCATTTTTGAGGTGGGGAGTAGCCGGGGATTGGCCGCGTAGCACCCACACATGATTTTGCCCTTGGTACCCTCAAAAATCACCCCGCCGTTGGGGTCGCCCATTTCTTCGTCGTCGCGCAGTTCGATGGGCCGCTCGGGCATGATGCCGCCGTCGAACCAATGCAACTTGACGGGGGGCATGCCTTCCCGGGCCCCAAATTCAAAGTGGATGGCCGAGGCAGGCGGGCAACTGTCGGGAAAATCGCCAGCTTTGAAATCATCCACGTACACATTGACCACGCTGGCCTCCACGCTCAAGGGATAGCCCAGTTTGAGGGCCACAAACACCGGATCGATGATGTGGCAAGCCATGTCGCCCAAGGCACCGGTGCCATATTCCCACCAACCGCGCCACTTGAAGGGCAAGTATTGGGGGCTGTAATCGCGCAGCTTGGCGGGGCCTTGCCATAGGTCCCAGTCGAGGGTGGTGGGCACGGGGGGCTTGTCGCTCGGGGTGGGCTTGCCTTGCGGCCAGACCGGGCGGTTGGTCCACGTTTGCACGCTGGTTACTTCGCCGATCAGCCCGGCCCCGATCCATTCCGCGATCCGGCGGATGTCGTTGCTCGAGTTGCCTTGGTTTCCCATTTGGGTGGCCAAGTTGTATTTGTGGGCGGCTTGGGTCAGCATCCGGGCTTCCCACACCGTCTGGGTGAGGGGTTTCTCCAAGTACACGTGCTTGCCCATTTGCATGGCGGCCATCGCGATCACGGCGTGAGTGTGGTCGGGCGTGGCGATCATGACGGCATCAATGTCTTTGTTCATTTCATTGAGCATTACCCGAAAATCTTTGTAGCGCTTGGCTTTGGGGTATTCATTGAAAGTACCTTGGGCCCGCACCTCGTCCACGTCACAGAGGGCCACGATGTTGCTGGCCCCTTTGTTGTAAGCATCGCGGAGAATGGACTGGCCCCGGCCACCCACACCAATGCCCGCAATGTTGAGTTGATCGCTGGGGGGAATGAAGCCCGGGCCGCCCAGTACGTGGCGCGGCACAATGGTGAATGCAGCAGCGGTCAAAGCCGCTCCCTTGACAAAATCGCGACGGGTCAAACCTGTTTTTTTGTTCTGATTTTCCATTGATTAAAGTTTGGTAAACAAAGTAAATTAAAATGAAACAAGGCTTAAGAGGACTGTCCGGAGAGGGGCCGGCTGGCAAAACCAGCGGCCAGATCAAAGGGCGCCACCTCGACATGCAATGACAAAATTTGCAAAAAATCTTTTCGGGTAATCATTTTGGCCCCCAAACTGTCCAAGTGCTCGGTGTACACTTGGCAGTCGATCAGGACAAAACCTAGGCTTTGCAGGTGCTGCACCAAGGTGATGAACCCCGCTTTGGAAGCATTGCTCACGTGGGCAAACATGGATTCGCCAAAGAAACATTTGCCCAAGATCAAGCCATACAGCCCCCCCACCAAGTTGGGGCCTTCCCATACTTCCACCGAGTGCGCGTAGCCCTGCTGGTGCAGGGTGCAATAAGCTTCCAGCAGTTCGTCGGTGATCCAAGTGCCCTGCTGGCCGGGGCGGATCTTCTGGCGGCAATGGGTGATCACTTGGCGAAAATCTTGGTTGACCGTCACCCGGAATTTTTGGCTGCGCAGCACTTGTTTCATGCTGGACGACACTTTCAATTGGGCCGGGAAAAGGACGAAACGCGGGTTGGGGCACCACCAATAGATGGGGGAATCTTCGGAGAACCACGGGAAAATACCTTGTTGATAAGCCACGAGCAGCCGTTCAGGCCGCAGATCGCCGCCCACTGCCAGCACACCACTCGAGTTGGTCTTGTGCGGGGGAGGAAATTCGAGCGAATCGGGCTGTAATCGAACCAACATAACAACGGGGATAATGGGGTACGTGTCCTTAAAATTAAAGCATCTGCGCTAAAATAGGGTGCAATCAGTCCGTAAAATGCCAAATTTTGTACTTTTTCCGGTGGTACTGAGGACCAACGCCCCGCTTTACTTCAACACATCCTTTAAGATTTTGAACTCCACGGCCGGGGATATTTTTTCGTACAAAACGTGGTAAACTGCCTTGATGATTGGCATATTAACTTTGTATTTATGGTTGATTTCATAAATACATTTGACGGCAAAGTACCCCTCGGCCACCATGTTCATTTCCAACTGGGCCGCCTTGACCGAATAGCCCCGCCCGATCATGTTGCCAAAGGTCCGGTTGCGGCTAAACTGGGAATAGGTGGTGACCAACAAATCGCCCAGATAGGCCGAGGCGTTCATGTCGCGGGTGGGCATGGGCGCCACCGCATCCACAAACCGGCGGATCTCCTGCATGGCATTGGCCACTAGCACGGCTTGGAAATTGTCGCCGTAGTTCAGCCCGTGGGCCATGCCGCAGGCCACGGCGATGATGTTTTTCATCACCGCACAATACTCGGCCCCGTTGATGTCGCCAATGGTCGAGGTGCGGAGGTAGCGGCAGCGGATCAGTTGGGCAAACTGGTCGGCCCGGGCCAAGTCCTGACCGCCAATGGTGAGGTAAGAAAGTTTTTCCAGTGCTACTTCCTCGGCGTGGCAAGGCCCAGCAATCACCAAAAAATGATCCAGTGGGATGCCAAACCGTTCCGATACATAATCGGTGACCAACACATTTGCTTGGGGAATCATACCCTTGATCGCCGAGACCAACGTTTTGTTGGCCAGGGCATCGGGCAGCATCTGCCCAAGCACCTCGGGGATGTAAGCCGCTGGTACACAAAGCACTGCCATTGAAGCCCCTTCCAGCACCTCGGCCAGATCGCTCGAGGGGCGTACTTTGGCCGGGTTGAGGTCGACGCCGCTCAAGTAGCGGGGATTGTGGCCATACTTGACGATGTGGGCCACATCGGCCTGGGCCCGCAGCCACCAACGGACTTGGACATCATTTTCGCAGAGCAATTTGGTGATGGCAGTCGCCCAACTGCCGCCGCCGATCATGGCAATAGAAGTGGTCAAGGTAATCAGGATTAAAGCGGCCAAAGGTAGGTTGGTTTGGCCAAAAAAGGCTGGGCAAGCGGCCACTTTGGGCACAAATGGCCCCATTGAAAAGCCAAAACGGCCTACCAAGCCGCAGCACCGCCCCAATGTGCACTTCAAACCGCCAACAAAACCGCTTTGAGTTGGTTCCTGTCCACTTTCCCCGTGGCAGTTTCGGGGAAGGTGGGCCAATATCGCACCGACTGTGGCACCTCGTAACGGCCCAAACCCATGGCCAACTGGGCTTGGAGGGCGGCTTGGCGGGCGGGCGGCAAGGGCTCGCCCTCGATCACCAAGGTAGTCTGCTCGCCCAATCGTTCATCGGGCAAGCCCACCACCACGAAGCGCCGATTGATTGTCAAATAGGTCAAGGTCTTATCTACCCCGTTTTCTATTTTTTCAACTTGGATTTTCACTCCGCCCGAATTGATCACATTGTCGGCGCGGCCCAGCCACTCAAAAATGTGGGCATCGATCAGGCGCACCCGATCATTGGTGATCAGGGTTTGGCCTTGGGTCACAGGGGCGGTGATGGTGAGGCAGCCGCGTGGATCTTGGCCCAAGATCACTCCGGGCAGGGCCGTGTAGTACTCGCTGCGCAATGGCCCGTTCAGCCGGCGCAGGGCAATGTGCGACACCGTTTCGGTCATGCCATAGGTGGCGTACACGGGGGCTTGGATCACTTGCAAGTGCTCGGCCAGTGCACTGCCCACGGGGGCGCCCCCGACCAAAAGGGCTTTCATCTGGTTGAGTATCAGGAGATGATCATCTACTTCCCGGGCGATGAGCAAGGCTTGGAGCTGGAGTGGCACCAGAGCGGTGAAGGCAAATCGCTCGCCCCCGGTTTGGGCCAAGGGGCGGGCCGATGGATTGACCACGGTGAGGGCCAGATCGCCCACCAGCCCGCGCACGAGCATCATGATCCCGGCAATGTAACCCGGGTGGAGGCACACCAAGGCACGATCGCCAGGGCTGAGGCCCAGCGCGCGGAGGGTCATTTGCGCACTGGCGGCCATTTGTGCCCGGGTGAGTTGGATGGGCTTGGGCTGCCCGGTCGATCCCGAAGTGTGCACCACAAACTCGGTATCCCCTCGCAGCCATTGTTGACAAAACCGGAGTGCTTGGCCCCGATAGTCGTCGCCAAAATCATCCAGCTGCAAAATATCTGCCGCTTGGTAAGTGCCTAGGCCGGGGAAGTGGAGTGTCATCGGTGGTCGGCTGGTGAAGAAGCGCCGGCCCGCAAAGGTACGATCGCGAACCACGGAGACCAAGCCCACCGATCACGACTGGCCAGTCGCCCCCACTTTTTGGCAAACCAGTACCGCCCGGCTTTGATCCATGAGCGTAGTGGCAAACAGGTAATGATCCCCACCTTCGCGGAGGCCAGTTTTTTGGCGGATTTGGGCCACGGTCAAGGGAAAATTCCGAACGGTCAAATTGGCGCAGCCATCGGGCAGCCAAGCGGAAAGGGCTTTTTTGTCCAGTTTGCTCACGGCCAGCAAGTTAAATGTACGACCCGGAAAATTGGCCACGCAGTGCCCGGAGGTGTAAAGGTGAGTATTGGGGTGGAGTTTTTGCAGGCCAAACTGCTCCGCCACTGATTTGAAAGCGCCCGCTTTGAGAATCGCCGCGTTGGGTTCGTAAATAAACGACTGCGGGAAAGCATATTCCACCTTGGCTGCCGCCTCATGGGCCCGCGAGGATGTAAAGGAAACCGGGCCCGCTTTGGTCAGATCCACCGCCCGGATCGTGGGCTGTCCCGCGTTTGACGATGGGGCCTGTGCGAAATTTTGCCACAAAAAAAGAACTTCTTTGCACTCATTGTCCACTGCCAGTACAATTACCTCGCGCACCACTCCCGACCCGTAGCTCTCCCATTCGCTCAAACCGGCGTCAATGTCTAGCAGTGGGGAGGTTTTGAGCAAAACAGTGGAGGTTTGATGAACCAGCAGGGGCATCAGCGAACGGAGATCCGGCTCACAGTCGGCCAACTTGAACACCTTGCGCTGGGCAGCATCCCGGCGGGCCGGATCCAGATAGACCACCTCCGCCTTGGCCGAAAAAGACGACAGAAAAGGAAAAGCCTCACCTTGGTGGATCATGATCGGCGGGCCACCCAGCAGCGGGAAATTGTAGTGGGCCAGTGCGCAAAGCTCGGGTTGGCGCTCGACATAATGGGCCTCAGCAAACGATTTGGCCATGAAATAAGCATCCACGCCCAGTCCACCCGTCAGATCGACCAGCGAACTGCCCTGCACCAAGCCAGCCTTGAACAGGGCGGTCGCTTCGGAGGAGCATTGTTCCATGGCCAAGGCCGGCGGGAACATCACCTCGCGGTGGGCGTGCCAAGTCGGCAGTTTGGTCTTGGCCTTTTGCCGCGCCAGGATTTGCTGGACGGCCTCCGGCATCGGAATTTCTGGGTAGCGGTGCGCCTCGAGCATCAACTTAACTGGATCGGAATAGCGGTGCGCTTCCACAAAGTCGAAAAAAAAGGGCTTGGCAATCAGGCTAATACCTTCCATGAACAAATTTTCAAAAAAATATTGGGCAAAGGTATTGCACAAAACCTAGGCGCGCTTTACATTTGTGGCACAATTGAGGTGAACGCCTCAGCAAAGTGCGAGAATAGCTCAGCTGGTAGAGCGTCACCTTGCCAAGGTGAAGGTCGCGAGTTCGAACCTCGTTTCTCGCTCAGGTTATTTAAGACTACAGGGGTTGAAAAACTTTTGTAGTTTTTTTTACCTCAATTTCGCCGGGATGGTGGAACAGGTAGACACGCGGGACTTAAAATCCCGTGGCTGAAAAGCCGTGCGGGTTCGATTCCCGCTCCTGGTACTGAGTGATTTGCAGAGAAACCGTTGCCCCGAGATTGCGCAAATCCTCGGGGTAATTTGTTGATGGCCAATCTATAACCCAAGGCGATTATCGGTAAATTATGTGGTTTGGCGCAAGGTAAAACCACGCGAACCGCCTGTGGGTGCAAGATCCACAAAAACCTCCCAACCTTTATGACTGGGGGCCATCGGCCAACCATTGCCGCACTTGGGCCAACTCACTGGTCACATCCATTCCCTCGAGGGCTTGCAACCGGGCCAATAAATCCAGCAAAAACTGCCGGTGGGCCTTGCTCCCGGGATGCAACGGGCGATGGGCCAGCGCCGCCCGGATGGAGGCCCAATTGGCCAAAAAGTCTTTGGCGGCTGGATCCAAATACGCATCGCTAAATTTTGCGAACACATAATCCACGGCTTGTGGAGTGGGGTGCAGCAAATCGGGGGCATAGAACCGGTAATCGCGCAGGTCGTCGATCACCAACTCATAAGCCGGGAAGTAGCTGGTTTGGGCATGGGCTTCGCACAAATAATGGCACGCCAAACGGAGGGCTGCTTTGCTCACCGCATTGAGGGGCAAGGTGTCTTTGAGGTGGCGGACTGGGCTGACGGTGAGCACTACCCGCACTCCGGCGGGCAACTGGGCGAGCAATGGCCCCAATGATTGCTGGATTTCTTCCACGCCCAACAGTTTTTTCTCAAACCAGGCAGCGGGCATTTTGTGGCAATTGGCCACGGGTTGGCCCGTGGACTTGAGCACATAGACCCAAGCTGTGCCCAAGGTGAGCACCAAACAGCGGGGGCCGGGGGAGTGAAGCCATTCCCCGACTTGGGTCAGTGCCGCCCCGGCCCGCCAGCGCAGATCCGCCAGGCTTGGCTCGGCAAAGGTAGCGGGGAGATCGTAATGAAAATGCAGGCCATCGCGCTGGGCAAAGCCGGGTTCCGGTAAAGCCGCCTCCCCAGCCAGCGCGCGGGCCAGCAAGTTGGTCAAGGCCAGCGGGTTGAACAGCGTGCCGAAGGGATTGACCAGCGCGGGCCACTTGGCTTGCCGCAGCCTCGCCCCCACTTCATCGGCAAAGCAGGAGCCCATGAGCAGCATCGGGGTCTCGTGGCTCAGCAAATCGGGGACAGCCCGGAGGTGGATTTCAGTGCGAAATTGCATGGATCAGAGGCTTGACTTTTTGGTTAACGATCCCGCTATACCCAGCCCGCCAACCCGCGCAGCATGGTCTGTAATTTTAGTTCAGTCTCGTTCCATTCGCGCTCGGGCAGTGAGCCTTTGGTCACCCCTGCCCCGGCATACAGCAGGGCGTGGCCCCGCAGCAGTTGCATGCACCGCAGGTTAACGAAAATGGCCGTTTCATCATTCATATTGACCGGGCCAAGGTAACCGCTGTACAATTGGCGATCATAGCCTTCATGTTGCAAAATGAATTGTTGGGTAACGTCCTTGGGCATCCCACAAACGGCCGAAGTGGGGTGTAAAAGTTCGAGCATTACCGAGCCAAGCTGGGGGAAGTTGATGGCGCGGGTATCTACCGAAAACTCGGTGCACAAATGGAGCACATTGCCCGCCTCCACCGTGCGGGGGCCCATTTCCTCGTACTCCCGCACCCGGATTTTCTTAAAACAGTTGATGATGTAGCGGCTCACCAAGGCCTGTTCTTCAATCTCCTTCTGTCGCCACAATACCTCGTCCAAATCGGTAATATTGCCCTTGACTTGTGTGCCCGCCAAGGCCATTGTCCGAAAAATCCCTTGGGCATCCATCATGACCAGTTTTTCCGGCGATGCGCCCAGCCACGTGCCAACGCCGGGCAGGGACACCATGGAGACAAAAGCGGTGGGGTACGTTTGGCAAAGCCGATCGAAGCATTGGGCCAAATCAAAACCGGGATCCAGCGCCACCGCCCGGCGCTTGGCCAACACCACTTTTTGGAATTCTCCTGCTTTGATGGCCGCAACCCCACGGGCCACCGCCTGCTCATAATGGGCGGGCGTGGTGCTCAACTGGGCCAAATCGGTCATGATGTCAGTTTGGGGCAGGTGGTAGTGGCCCGGAATCGACCCTGATTTAGAGGATCCACCGTCCAAGGCTTGCACAAAAATTTCGCGGTTGGGA
>JAYUVL010000445.1:0-3407 GCA_043754075.1 Cytophagales bacterium
AAATCACGCCCAACATTCAGATTTCTGAAGGCAATGATTAGCCATCATGGGAGTGCGGGAAGTGTCGTGGACCACTCACAATCGTTGGCAAGGCGTTTCAATGGCCCCCAATGTCCGTGGGGCTCTGGGCATCCCCATGTGACCAATGGCAAATGGGTGAACTTGCCAGTGTGCAATCCCGATCAGACCAGCCGATTTGGTCCACCAAAAAAGTCCCCAAACCAAATCTGTTTGAGGACTTTGAAGTAAGATAGTGGACGTTCCCTAGTCTGAGTAAGACTCCTCGCGCTTTTCCATGCGCTTACGTTCGTTCTCGTCCAAGTAGATTTTCCGCATCCGGATCCCTTTGGGGGTTACTTCCACGTATTCATCTTTCTGAATGTATTCCAAGGCTTCCTCGAGCGAAAACTGCTTTTTTGGCGCAATTTTCACGTTATCGTCAGTGCCCGAGGCGCGCATGTTGGTCAGTTTTTTGCCCTTTTGGATGTTGATGACCAGATCGTTGGCCCGGCTGTGCTCCCCAATGACTTGGCCGGTGTAAACCTCCTCGTTGGGATCAACGAAGAAGAAACCGCGATCTTGGAGTTTGTCAATGGAATAGGCAGTGCCGGGGCCACTTTCCATCGATATCAGTGAGCCGTTGATGCGCTCGGGAATGCTGCCCTTGAACGGTTCGTAAGCTTTAAACCGGTGAGTGACGATGGCCTCGCCCTGGGTGGCGGTCAGTAGGTTGCTGCGCAGGCCGATCAGGCCACGGGCCGGAATGCTGAACTCCAAGTGTTGGAGGTCGCCTTTGGGCTCCATGATGCGCAGTTCGCCTTTGCGCTGGGACACCAGCTCAATGACTTTACCAGACACCGCCTCGGGCACATCCACCACCAGTAGTTCGATCGGTTCGTTGCGCTGTCCATCAATGTCCTTATAGACCACTTGTGGTTGGCCCACTTGTAGCTCGTACCCCTCGCGGCGCATGGTCTCGATCAAAATGGACAAATGGAGAATTCCCCGGCCAAACACCAAGAATTTTTCCTCGCTGTCGGTTGTCTGGACGCGGAGCGCCAAGTTCTTCTCGATTTCCTTGAACAGGCGGTCGCGTAGGTGGCGCGAAGTGACAAATTTGCCCTCTTTGCCAAAAAATGGCGAGTTGTTGATCGTGAACAGCATGTTCATCGTCGGCTCGTCGATCGCGATCCGGGTGAGTGGTTCAGGATTGTCGGCATCGGCCAGGGTATCTCCGATTTCAAAATCCTCGATGCCCACCACTGCGCAAATGTCTCCGGCCCGCACTTCGGTCACTTTCAAGCGGCCCAAGCCCTCGAACACATACAAGTCTTTGATCCGCACTTTCTTGAATTTGTCTTCCCGCTGACACAGGGTCACGGTCATGCCCTCGCGCAAGTCGCCGCGATAGATCCGGCCAATGGCGATCCGCCCCACGAAGGTCGAGTAGTCCAGTGAAGTGATCTGCATTTGGGGGGTTCCGGCCACATAAGGGGCAGGCGGGATGACATCAATAATAGTATCCAGCAGCGGAAAAATATTGTCGATCTTTTCTTTCCAGTCAAAATTCATCCACCCGTGTTTGGAGGAACCGTAGAGCGTCACGAAATCCAATTGGTCTTCGCTGGCCCCCAAGTTGAACATGAGGTCAAACACAGATTCGTGGACCTCTTCGGGGCGGCAGTTTTCTTTGTCCACCTTGTTGATCACCACGATCGGCTTGAGGCCCAACGCCACTGCCTTGCTCAGCACAAACCGGGTTTGGGGCATGGGGCCTTCGAAGGCATCCACCAACAGCAGCACACCATCGGCCATTTTAAGTACGCGCTCCACTTCGCCACCAAAGTCGGCGTGGCCTGGCGTATCCACCACGTTGATTTTTACATTTTTATAGCGCACCGATACATTTTTGGCCACAATAGTAATCCCGCGCTCGCGCTCGAGTTCATTGTTGTCCAAAATGAGATCCCCAGTTTCTTGGTTGGCCCGAAAGACTTGGCATGCGTGGATGATTTTGTCCACCAAGGTTGTTTTTCCGTGGTCAACGTGGGCAATAATGGCTATGTTACGAATACTTTCCATGAGTGTTTTTATTTGCAAAAAACTGGCGGGCGCTGTGATGTAGACCAGTTCTGGTTTGCCTGCCGTTTTTCAAGGCGCAAAGATAATAGAAAAGCCGGGGAAGTCAAAGGCTTGGCCATGATGAAGTTTGTGTGAATGAAAGCCTTTGGCGGGCTTTGTTCCAAAATTCCCTGCGTTTGGTTGAAGATTTATCAAAATAAGCTGTACCTTTGCCCCGCACAAATCAGATATGCCACTTCACACCCAGCATAGTGTTTCTTGCAGCGTTGCCACCACCATGACCTGCCCCCACGGGCAAGGCAGATAATCAACACCCAATGGTACATTAACGTACCTCCGCCCTTCAAGGGCAGTTCTCTTATATTCCCCAATTAGTCAATATATTATCCATCATTCATTGTCCCCGGAAATGAAGGTACTCAAATTTGGCGGCTCATCAGTCCAGACCGCCGATCGGATCAAAAATGTCATTGAAATTGTCAAGGCCGACCCAGCGGCAAAAGTAGTTGTTTGCTCGGCCCTTGGCGGCGTGACCGACCAGCTCATTGCGGTGGGCAAAACGGCAGCGGCCCATCAGGATGGCTATCGCGCCCAGTTTGCCGATCTGGAACGCAAGCACCTGGAAGCGGGCAAATTACTGGTCGATGTGCGCTACCAAAGCAGCGTGCTGGCCAAGGTCAAAAACATGCTCAATGAACTCGAGGAACTGCTGCAGGGCATTTACCTCTTGCGCGAGTTGAGCAAGCGCACGCTGGATCACGTCATGAGTTTTGGCGAGCGGCTCTCTTGCACGCTGATCGCCGAGGCTTTCAAAGATCGCGGGCTGGATGCGGTGTACCTCGACACCCGTTCGGTGGTGCGCACCAACGCCCGGTTTGGCAATGCCGTGGTGGATTTTGAACAGACCGACCGGCTGATTGCCCAGCGGGTAGCCGAAACGAAGGGCCTGATCGTGGCCACGGGCTTCATCGGAGCAACCGAAAAAGGGGAAAGCACCACGCTGGGGCGAGGCGGCTCCGATTATACCTGTTCTATTTTTGCCGCCGCCCTCAATGCCAGCGAAGCCGAGATTTGGACCGATGTGGACGGCGTGATGACGGCCGACCCGCGCAAAGTGAAGCAAGCTTTCTCCATTGATCGCCTAAGCTACGAGGAGGCGATGGAAATGTCGCACTTTGGGGCCAAGGTGATCTACCCGCCGACCATGCTCCCGGCCATGAAAAAGAACATCCCCATCATCATCCGCAATACGTTCAACCCGCCTTTCCAAGGTTCGGTGATCGGCAATGTCAAATCCGATGCCTTTGCGGGCGTGCCGGTGAAGG
>JAYUVL010000446.1:0-5134 GCA_043754075.1 Cytophagales bacterium
CCTTGGGCCGAATACACCTTGCCAATTGCCGTGAGGGTGGTGGCCATTCCAAGTTGGTCTTTCAAGTTTTTCCGAATCTCCACCGATTGATTCAGAAAAAAGAGGGCACTGTCATAATGCTTGGTTTGTGTGTGCAAAACGCCAAGGTTGTAAAGCGAAATGGCCAATTCCTTTTTATTGCCCCATTTCTTTTTTAGTAACAGTGCCCGTTGAAGGTTTTGAGCCGCCGGTTTATAATTTCCCTGTTTGGTTTGGATAAAGCCGATGTTGTTGAGCGATATGGCCTCCCCCTTCTGATTGCCCGTCTTTTGGCTGGTGACCAGCGAAACATAATAGTACTCGATGGCTTTGGTCATATTGCCCTGCATCACGTAAAAATCGCCCAATGAATTATACGATTTGGCGATGTCATTGTCATTGCCCAGTTTTTTTCGGATTTCCAAGGCCTGAATATGGTACTGGATGGCCTTCAGGTACTGGTTGCGCTTGCTGAATATATAACTAATCAGGTTGAGCACGGTGGCATGATCGCTGGGGCTTTGGGATTGAAGGTAGGGGAGGGATTCCTCCGCATTGCGGAGCGCACTGTCCAATTGATTTTGAAAAAAATAAGCAGCCCCAGCTTTGGCCAACGCTACCCCGATATTGAGGGAGTCTTTGGCCCACCGAGCTGCCTGGAGCGCTTCGCCGATCTGGGTGTGGGTGGTAGCGTAATCACCTTGGGACAAATAATATTCGGCCATGAGGTTACTCGCTACCGCTGTCCCCAAGTGATTGTTGGATTGCTGGGCCAGTGCCCTCGCCCGTTGGGCATACTCGATTGATTTCTTGGGAGATGGGCCCGCATACAACTTGGCTATTTGGTTCAGCACCCGTACTTGGGTAGGTAGGTCAGCCGTGGACAATCTCTGCTCCAAGCTGTCCAGAATCCGCTGCTGTCCGTTGGCCAATAAGGGCAACAACCAAAAGGCCCCTATTGCCATCCATTTCTTACACCCAACCTGGATTTGTGGTAACGTTGAAATCATAAGCATCATGGACCGTCGTCTATATTCGCAATAGCCGCAAAATTTTTAACCAATATTAGAAATTGGATATTTAAAAGCAAAAATAATGGTTTTTGTTGATAAGTCCAATTAGCAGCTAATCATTGCTTTTTTTAACAATTGTCTGATTAGTAGAGTATTTTAACTAGATAGTTGTCATGACAATCTCAATTTGCTTAGTGCTCAAAAATTTGGCCATTTCGGTGACCAAACACCTCCGTGCGACAACGGTCAATGGGCAAGTGTGCTGATCGGTATGGCGCAACATTGCTTTGAAGAAAAGGCCCGGCTTTATTTCAGGGCCAATGTGGGGTTAAATCGGTTAAACGAAGACCTGCCCCTCCCACAGTTGCCATTGCCGGTAGGGGTTGAGTACTTCCCTTTCAACAGCCGCACCATTGGCATCAATGCAGCGGCAGGGCCCCAACTGCTACTTCCGAGCCTTGAGTCGTCTCTGTTTCGGCTGGGCGGAAGGGTTGAGTTCACTTACTATTTCGACCGAAGGCGCAAAACCCACTAACACCGGGCCAGCCGGCCCGCGCCACCAACTGCAATTAAGGCAAACTCGTGTACTTTTGCCCAAACCCAAGACGACCCAAGTGCCCGATTCATTGCCGTTCATCCTTTGGGGCGCTGTTTGCCTGCCCCTGATCACTTTTCTGGTCCTGTTCGCGGGTGGGCGAGGCTGGTCAACCTTTGCTGATCGGTTTGCGCTGGCCTTGTCGGGATTGAGCCTGGCGGGTTGTTCGGTGGTGCTGGCGGCCGTTTGGCTCACCGATGGAGAGTATGCTGCTCCGATCCATTGGTTTTCCCTTGGCGACTTTTCCCTGTCGATTTTGGTCCGGGTGGATGCGCTGGCCGCCCTCATGCTGTGGGTAGTCGCCTTCATTTCGCTCTTGGTACAGGTGTTCTCGGTGCAATACATGCGGGGAGACCCGGCCTACACCCGCTATTTTGCTTTGTTGGGCCTTTTCACTTTTGCCATGTACGGCCTATTGCTCACCGAAAACCTACTGGTGGTCTATTTCTTTTGGGAACTGGTGGGTTTTTCTTCTTACACTTTGATTAGTTTTTGGTCAGACAAAGACGCCGCGGTGAAGGCTGGCCGCAAAGCGTTCCTGTTCAACCGGGCGGCTGATCTG
The DNA here is from genome assembly GCA_043754075.1 of Cytophagales bacterium. Lineage (GTDB taxonomy): Bacteria > Bacteroidota > Bacteroidia > Cytophagales > Thermoflexibacteraceae > JALONO01. The sequence goes on from JAYUVL010000446.1 coordinate 2,189, forward strand.
GGCTTTTTGGCTGCCCTGCTGTTGCTATGGGCCCATTATCACACGTTCAACCTGAGCGAAATCAAGTGGGTGGTCGGGCCAGACAGTGCACATACGTGGTTCACTTGGCTGGGCATTGGTTTGTTGCTGGGCACGGCGGGCAAGTCGGCCCAGTTCCCGCTCTCGGGCTGGCTGCCCGATGCCATGCAGGGGCCCACTCCGGTGTCGGCCCTGATCCACGCCGCCACGATGGTTGCAGCGGGGGTTTACCTGATCATCCGGGCCGACTTCCTGCTCAATGGCTTGGTCAGAGACTTGGCCCTGATCATGGGTGCCATCACCGCCTTGGGCGGAGCTTTGGCCGCCACCTCCCAGACCGATCTCAAAAAAGTATTGGCTTACTCGACCATTTCGCAATTGGGCTATATGGTGATGGCAGTAGGGGCTGGTGCGCCAACTGCCGCATTTTTTCACCTGATCACCCACGCTTTTTTTAAGGCATCCCTGTTCTTGTGTGCAGGATCCGTCATCCATTACTTGGCCCACGGGCCAGCTGCCCGCGATCCGCAGGATATGCGGCAAATGGGAGGATTGGCCCGGTCCATGCCTTTGGTCTTTGCTTGCTACACCCTTTCGGCCTTGGCCTTGGCGGGGGTTCCGCTATTGTCGGGCTTTTTGTCAAAGGAGCAAATTCTGAGCGAATTGTGGATCGCCGCCCATCGGGGCAGTGGCCCGGCGATGCTCGCTTGGGTGGCGGCCCTGATCGGGGTCGGCCTGACTGCGTTCTACATCGCCCGCCAATGGTTCTTGGTGTTTATCCGGCCACAGGGCTTACCAGCGGTGCAGGCACTGCCCACCCCATCCCCAAGCCCATTATCGGTTTGGGAAGCCGTTCCCTTGTTGCTCTTGGCCCTGTTTGTCCCTTTCTGGGCCTATGCTGCGCACCCGCTGGATCCGGCCCAAGCGTGGATCATGGCCCGGCTCGCGCCCGTGGCCACCCTGCCCGCTCCTGGGTGGCTGGCCCTAGTTTCATTGGGCTTGTTATCGATCGGCTTCGGGGCAGCTTGGCAATGGTATGGCCGGGCAGATCAGACCGGGTTGCGGCATTTATCGGCCACGGATAGCCAGATTGCCCACCCGCTCGCCAAAGACAGTTCTTATTCAGATTGGGTTGGGTTGTTATTCAACCAATACTTGAAAAAATATGTACAATGGCAAGGAGTTGATAGCATTTATGAACATTTCTTGGTAAAAATCACGTTGCAACTGGCCCATTCGTTCCAATGCTGGGATCAACAAGCGTTGAATAGATGGGTAGATGTGTCGGGCAAGATCACCGTGGTGTTGGGGCGGCTCATGGCCTGGATCGATCGGAACGTGATCGATGGGTTGGTCAGGGGCCTCACCACCCTCACCATACGGGCTGGCCAAATGGCGCGGAATACCCAAACGGGCCAGATCCAGCAATATTATGGCTTAGCCGTGGGAGTGGTGGTCCTGATGCTCCTGTTCATCCTCTACTGGGCGCAGTGATCGGTTCTGCCGGCCTAGCCTGCGTGGCGGAACACCTCCCCAGACTGCTGGTAGGCTTGGCCAAAGGCCACCATGTCCAGTCCGGTAGGTGCGCATTGCTGGTGAAAATAGTCAACCATTGCTTCGGTGGCGATGTTGCCGGTCAGCGCTTCTTCGGCCATCGGGCACCCACCGTAGCCCCGCATGGCTCCATCGAAACGATGGCAGCCGGCCTCCCACGCCGCCGCAATTTTGGGCACTGCGCTGCGCGGGTGCGAATGGAAGTGCGCCCCAATGGCCACTTGGGGCAAGGCCGGAATCAATTTTTCGAGCAGCGGTTTGATGTTCTCGGGCCGCGACACCCCGATGGTATCGGCCAAAGAGATGAACCGGATCCCCAAATTGGCCACGCGATCGGCCAAACTTTCGACAATGCCCGGATTGTATGGATCGCCATAAGGATTGCCAAATGCCATTGATAAATAAACGATCAAAGTTTTATTGCTCGCTAAGCACAGATCCTGGATTTCCTTCACCGTGTCAACGGCTTGGGCAATGCTCTTGTGGGTGTTGCGCAATTGGAACGTTTCGGACACCGAGAGGGGAAACCCCAAGGCATCAATCTCGGGATATTTGCAGGCTAGCCGGGCCCCGCTCGCACTGGCCACAATGGCCAGCAACTTGGTGCGCGTAGTGGAGAGATCCAATTGGGCCAGCACCTCGGCCGTGTCCCGCAGTTGGGGAATTACCTTGGGCGACACAAAGCTCCCGAAATCCAAGGTATCGAACCCCACCTTCAACAGTGCGTTCAGGTACTTGGCCTTGCGCTCGGTGGCAATAAATTCGGGCAGCCCTTGCATAGCATCACGGGGGCACTCGGTAATTTTCAGCACACCAGCAGATTGGTTGGCGGTTTCCATGATCCAGGGAATTTGACCAGCGAAATTAGGGGCTTTCGGCCAATCCCCGACGGAAAAGCCAGAAAATAGGACCGGAGCCGGGCACAAAATATTTCTCCCCCGGTAATCAAGGATTATTTTCTATCTTTGGGCAGCTACAACTGTCAACTTAATCAACGCAATTACATAAAGAATTTTTTTATTTACATTTAAGTAAAAATAACCAACCATAAACTTTATGAACCCAGCACCTCAATGGTTGCACTTTGCCAAGCTGCTTGCCCTTGGTGGCCTCGTGTTGGCTTGCCAGCCCACTGCCGAACAGCAAACTGCTGCCTTGGCCACCTACACCCCCAAGACCCAAGCGGACTACCCCGCCCCACCTAGGGCCGCTGCCCAGCCCCAAGAATTTACGGAGCATGGCTACAAACGGGTAGACAATTACTTTTGGCTCAGGGACAAGACCAAACCCGCAGTGATCCAATATTTGGAGGCCGAAAATGCCTATTGTGACACAGTGATGCGGCACACGGCCTTATTGCAAGACTCTCTCTAC
>JAYUVL010000447.1:0-10027 GCA_043754075.1 Cytophagales bacterium
GGCTGATTGCGAACTGGCAACCAACCCCATATGACGGTTCTTTTGGTATAGGACAGCGTGTAAGCAGCGTTACAATCATCACTATGCGTCACCGATTTCTTCTTTTGGGCCTCTGGGCGATGTGGGGGCTGGGCTCCTGCCAACCGGCCACTTTCAATGAAACCCAGCCCTTGCCCAGTGGGGTGTGGGCTGCACCTGTGCGTTTTGCGGCCAATATCGCCGATCCCGCTCCTGCGTATGATCTGTGGGTAAGCCTCCGATTTGCCGCTCAGATCCGGGAGCCGGCCATCAGTGCCACCCTCAAGCTCACAAGCCCCAGTGGCAAAGTGACCGAACATCCAGTCCAGATCGTGCTCCGCGACCCCCAATCAGGCAAGTTCATGGGCGAAGTACTGGGCGATATCGGCGATGTGGAAGTGTTGGCCCTGTCTCGTTTTAAGTTTGCCGAAGCAGGGAGCTATGCCCTCGAACTGGCCCACACCATGCCCAACCTGCAAATTGGCCCGATCATGGAACTAGGCATTAAAATTGTTGGAGTTGATTAAACCCCTTCCAATGACTGTTAAGAAAATAAGCTATTTACTCACCTTTCTGCTCCTACTAGGCAACCAGGCCCACGCCCAGCCAGCCGAGAGCCGACAAATCAGGAGCGGAGTTGCCCTGTTGCCACTCACTACGGAAGTGGCGATCCACACTTCGTTCAAAAATTTCCAAAATGCCGCCATTCCGGCCAACGGGCTAGTGATCAATACGCAGGACGGACTGGTGTTAGTGGATGCTACTTGGGACAATTATTTGGCCAAAAACCTGCTCAAAGAAACCGACCAAGCATTTGGCGGCAAAGTCCGATATGTGCTGGTGACCAGCGCCCACGAAGACCGGATCGGTGGGTTGGCCTTTTGGCAGCGGCAGGGAGCCAAAGTGATCTGTCACCGCATTACTGCCCTAGAACTAGTGGCCCGGGGCTTTGCCACTCCGGAGATTGTGCTGGCTGGCGACTCGGTGCTCACGCTGGGCCAAGTCCGCTTCGAGGTTTGCTTCCCCGGGGCGGGGCACACCCCCGACAATCTGGCCGTTTGGTTGCCCGAAGCCCAGATCCTGTTTGGCGGGGGCTTGGTGCGCTCAGCCACCACTCGGGGGCCGGGCGATACCGCCGATGCCGACTTGATCGGCTGGAAGGCTGCCCTCGAGATCCTCCACCAACGGTACTTGCAAGCGCGGATCGTCGTGCCGGGCATTGGGCCGTTTGGCGGGGCTGATTTGCTCAAACACAGCCATAACATCGTGGTGCGGGCCATCAACAAATAGCAATTGGCCTAGGCGGGGGCCCGCTGCAGCACCGCAGTTTTTCGTTTTTTCGATCAGGAAAAACAATGGTAGTTCCAACTGACAACGTTTTGTCCTTTGATAATCGATGAGTTAGCATTTATTTTTGCCAATCCAACAACTTTTATCAATTATCATCTTTTTGATTTCTGGTAAAAAATACGCTGTTGCAAAGCTGTGCCCGAATGGGTGTGCATTAATTCCATTCCAAAAATACCGATATAACAATCGAGCAGAAACAAATGAAACGTCGACAATTTTTGGGACAAACCCTACTGGCTGGCGCCAGCACCTTGGCCACCGCTCCCGTCTTAGCCGCTCCCTTTTCCCCGCTGCCCCTTGCCAAAGCCCTGCCGCCCGAGCCAGATGCTGCGCAAAAACATTGGATGAGTCTGCGCTTTGGCATGTTTATCCATTTTGGGATCAATACTTTTTACGATGAGGAGTGGAGCCAAGGCCAACATGCTCCCCAAGGGTTCAATCCGACCCAGCTAGATACCGACCAGTGGTGCGCTACGGCCAAAAAAGCCGGGATGAAGTATGTGGTGTTGGTTACCAAACACCACGATGGATTTTGCAATTGGCCCACGGCCTACACCGATTATTCGGTAAAATCATCCCCTTATCAAGGTGATGTGGTGGCCGAAGTGGTCAAATCGGCCCGCAAATACGGGCTGGAGGTGGGCCTGTACTATTCGCTGTGGGACTGCCACGAAAAAACCCACAACGCCGATGAGCCCGGCTATGTGGAGTTTATGATCAACCAAATGACCGAGTTGCTGACCAACTATGGGCCCATTGTGGAATTTTGGTTGGATGGGATGTGGAAAAAGCAATCCAGTGGCTGGACCGATGCCCTCGGTAAACGCGCCCCAGTCGAGACTTTCATGCAGGCATGGCGCAATGAGGGGGCTTACCGCTGGCAGATCGACCGGATATACCAACTGGTCAAAAAACTGCAACCCAACTGCCTATTAATGAACAATGCCACCACTGAATATCCGGGAGTACCCCTGCACCCGGTCGATGGCCGGTCGGGCGAGAAAGCGACCAAAGTGGTAGCCGACCAAAAACATTGGACTTTTGCGGCCAAAGAACGCTACTTGCCCCTACAGATTGAGACCACCATGTCGCGAAAGGGCCACAAGGGCAAATTCAACTCCGGATCTTGGTTCTGGCACGAAGGCGACACCACCGCGCCGACCGTGGCCCAGATCCGGGAGTGGCTGGACATCGCGGCCAAAATGGAAGCCAACTTATTGCTCAACGTCGGCCCGACGACCAGCGGCCAGCTCCGGCCCGAAGATGTGGCAGTACTGGGCAAGCTGGGCAGTTGACACTAGACCGACACATACCCTTGGCCCCATGTCTGACTACCAGCTGCCCGACGAGAAGATCCAAGTGCCGCGCTTTGAGGAGGCAGCGGGGTTTTTCACCACCCCCGACCGATCCAAGCAGATGGGCCGCATCCGGTCGGCCAATACCAAGCCCGAGCGCCTGCTTCGCCATGCCCTGTGGCAAATGGGGCTCCGCTATCGCCTACACTATACCAACATCCCCGGCAAACCGGATTTGGTTTTTGTGGGCAAAAAATTGGCAGTTTTTGTCGATGGCGAGTTTTGGCACGGCTATGACTGGGAGAACAAACGGGCCAAGATCAAAACCAACCAAGCTTTTTGGTGGCCCAAGATTGAGCGCAATCAACAGCGTGACCGCGAGGTAAATGCCCAATTGGCTGCTCTGGGCTGGACGGTGCTGCGGTTTTGGGAACAGCAGGTGCATCACGAATTGGGTACCTGTATTAGCCAGATTTTGGCCCATTTGACCCAGCGATCAGCCGATTACATGGCCGAATGATGGGCCGACACCCCCCCGGACCGACAAGTACCGATTACCCCCTAACGCTTGGTTGGATAGTGGCCAAAGTGCATTGCTCAAATGTGGGCCTAATTGCGTTGGCCTATCCAATACATTTTTATCGCTCATGCCTGCCGCGTTCACACCTGAGTTGGTTCTGGTTAGGAGGCGGGCTGGTTCCTACCTCCAACGGTAAAGTTAATCAGCTCTATCGTTGGTCCCAAGGCGGTCCATAATTGCTTAAAGCAGGCAAACGTTCGTTTATTCTAGCAGCACGGCGATGTACTTTGACGGATAGCGGCCTCATCGTTCCGCTGCCTTGCCGATCTGTCCCGATTGGTATAGCTTTGCCCCCTTTCCACTCCTTAGAATTGATTTTGACACGGGGGTTGGTTGGCACCGAAAACTGAGCGTTATGTCCATAGAAAATGCGGGGACTTTCCCCAAAATCATTGCCCACGCCAAAGAGTATGGCTTTGTGTTTCCCTCGAGCGAAATTTATGACGGTCTGGCCGCCGTTTATGACTACGGCCAAAATGGGGTAGAACTGAAAAACAACCTCAAGCAACTATGGTGGAAAACCATGACCCAAGTGGAAGAGAACATTGTGGGCATTGATGCAGCCATTTTCATGCACCCCAAAACTTGGGTGGCCTCCGGGCATGTGGCCAATTTTAGTGACCCCATGATCGACAACAAAGACTCCAACAAGCGCTACCGCGTTGACCACTTGATCGAGGAGTACGCCGCCCAATGGGTGGCTGGCGGCCAACCTGACCGCGCCACGGCCCTGGTCGATCAGATGAACCAATTACTCACTGCCGAAGATTTTCCCGGGTTGCGCGAACTGATCATTGGTGCGGGGATCAAGTGCCCCCTCTCAGGCACCGCCAATTGGACCGAGGTGCGGCAGTTCAACCTGATGTTCTCCACCCAGATTGGGGCGGCCGCCGATGATTCCAGCACGATTTATCTCCGGCCCGAAACGGCGCAGGGCATTTTTGTCAACTTTCTCAATGTGCAGAAAACCGGGCGGATGAAGGTCCCCTTTGGCATTGCCCAGATCGGCAAGGCTTTTCGCAACGAAATAGTGGCCCGGCAGTTCATTTTTCGGATGCGGGAGTTTGAGCAGATGGAAATGCAGTTCTTCATTCGCCCCGGCACCGAAATGGACTGGTACCATTACTGGAAGGACAAACGGATGCGCTGGCACTTGGCCTTGGGCATTCCCCAAGCCAAGCTCAAGTTCCACGATCACGAAAAGCTGGCCCATTATGCCAAGGCCGCATTGGACATCGAGTTTGAATTCCCTTTTGGGTTCAAAGAAATTGAGGGGGTGCACAGCCGGTCTGATTTTGACCTGAGCAGCCACCAAGAACTGTCCAAAAAGAAACTGCAATATTATGACAACGAGGTGAACCAAAACTACGTGCCCTATGTGCTGGAAACTTCGGTCGGGGCGGATCGTATTTTCCTCATGCACCTTTGCAATGCTTACACCGAGGACATCGGCCGGGATGCCGATGGCAACGAAAAAGTGCGGACTTACCTCAAGCTCCACCCAGCCTTGGCTCCGGTAAAGGCGGCCATTTTTCCACTCACCAAGAAGGATGGGCTGCCCGAAGTGGCCAACCAGATTTACAACGATCTCAAACTTGATTTCCGAGTTGTGTACGAGGAGAAAGATGCCATTGGCAAACGCTACACCCGGCAGGATCTGATCGGTACGCCGTTCTGCATCGCAGTCGATCACCAAACCCTGGAAGATCAAACGGTGACGATCCGTTACCGCGATACCACCGAACAGAGGCGAGTTCCCATGGCCGCGCTCAAAGCTGAAATCAGTGCGGCAGTAGATCCCCGCCGCGTATTTGAGCAGTTGTAGATGTTCAACTAAAGCGCAGGCCCGAGGACCGATAACCTGTGCCCAAAAAGCCCTCCGAACAATTTGTTCCGGGGGGCTTTTTGGTGGATAAAATATACCGATGAATCCGCTTTTCCCATTCGGGGAAGCCCATGACTTCGCTGGGAAAACCAAGGGGAGTTGATGGTTCCTGTCAACGGCAAGCGGTCGTGCTGCCAAAAAAACCGATACCGAACGCCAAGTTCATTTTGGGTGCAAGCAATTGAAACACCGATCTATTGACATTGACAAAAGCCCGAAAAGCGGCCCAGCCCGCGAAGGGCAGCGCCTGGCGCATTTTGCCCGGCCTAATGCCCGCTGGCGACCACTGGTTCGGTCTGGCTGGTGGCCGCATTTTCCTTGACTAACATCCAGAGCAGGGCGGAAATACCCAAAGTGACGGCGCTAATGATAAACACTAAATCCTTGTTTTCGGCGGCATTGATCAGCTTGCCGAGCAGGCCACTGGCCACCAACTGCGGAATGACCACCGAGAGATTGAAAATCCCCATGAAGAGGCCCATTTTGGCTTTGTCCACTTTTTCGGTCATGATGGCAAACGGGAGGCTGACGGTGGCCGCCCAACCAATGCCCACCACTGCCATTAGCCCGTACAAAATGAGCGCAGTAGTGCCCCAAAGCACGATCAGGCCGTAGCCGACGGCCATGATCCCGATGCACAGCGCGTGGGTGCGCACCCGGCCGATTTTGCGGGCCAGCGGCTCCAGTACTGGCGCGGGCAACAAGAAGCCGACGGTGTTGAGCACCGCAAACGAAATGGCAATGGTCTGGCCGATGGAATCGTCGGACATCACGGGCAATTCATGCTTGATATATGCAAAAATATAGACAAACATGGTTTGCACCCCTAGCCAAGTGAACGAATGGGCCAAATACAGCTTCAATAGTTCATTCCATTGGATGGGCGCTTTTTCGGCTGAATGGGCATGCTCACCTTCTGATGAAGTGACGAGGTGGCGCGGCTCGGTGATCAGAAAAGTGGGGATCAACGAAAACACCAGCACCAGCCCAATCCCAAAATAAATCAAGGTATAATTGCCGAAAGTGGCACTGATCACGTAGGCCAGCACCCCAAACATCCCCGAGATGGTCTGCATCCAAGTGTAGCCCCGGGTGCGGTACTTGCCCTCTGGCGTAGTGTCGGCAATGATGGCGCGGGTAGGGTTGAAGCTTACGTTGATGGCCAGATCGAGGGTGAGTGCCACCCCCGTAGCCACGATGAGCATATTGGCAATGCCCAAACCTTGGCTCAGCTCATCTATGTTGGGCAGGGCCAGCAGCATAAGAGCGGCGACAGTGCCGCCAATGAGGATAAAAGGCCGCCGCCGTCCTTGCCAAAACCACACTTGGTCGCTCAATAGGCCGACGATGAGTTGGCCAAAAATACCTGCCAACGGACCAGACAGCCAAACATAACCCACTTGCTCAATATCAAGGTGGTATTTGGTGCTCAAGATCCAGCTCAGGGCCGAAATTTGAACCGAGAGCGCAAACCCCATGGCAGTGGCCGGTAAGCTCAGGATAGCAAAGAAGGTGTTGGTCAGGTTTTTCTGGATGGTAAGCATGGGCGTGGTTTCAGTTTCATGTTTGCGTAAAGCTATCAAAACTCTAATGACATTGGTGCAGAACTGGGTGATTTCTGGTGGAAAGTACCTTGACCCAGATTCCCATTTTACGGGATGGCTATGTAAGGTTTTGGCGTGGGGGGAAGATTCACTACCTAAATGTTGGCCCCAAGGGGAAACCAGCAAGTTGGATGGCCGAGGCGCAAACCCACTCGGCACTGATTTTGAAGGATAAATACGAACAGAAATAGTACCTAGCTAACCAAAACTGCCGGCTTCCCAAGCCAGCACTATGACATGAGACCAACTTTGCGAAACCTTATCGGTAGTGTAATACTTTGTTTGTGGGCAATATTGCCGGCATTGGCCGATGATTATATCGTGACCGGCAAAGTGGCCGACGAATCGGGCAAACCATTGACCGGGGCCAAGGTATCGGTGGACGGCAGTGCTTTTGCCGATGTGGACAAAAACGGGATGTTCAGCATCCAGTTATCCCGCAAAGCCAACCGCACCCCCGAAGTGAGAGTCCTCAGGAAGGACATGAAACCGAAACAAATCGATTTTAACCCAACCACCCAGGTGTTGTCGGTGATACTCCAGCCGGCGCCCAACTATTTTCAGGGACGCGTAGTCGACGCCCAGACCAATCCCTTGGCCAACGCCTTGGTAAATATCACGGGGCTGAAGGAAACGATTAAAGCCGATGCTTTTGGCTTTTTTGGCATAACCTTGCCCACTTCGCTACAAGTAAGTAAAAACACAAAATTCATGGTGAATGGCCAACCGATCATCCAAGCCACCGTGAGAGAGAACCTCAACTTTGCGCTCATCATTGGGGATAAACAGGTCGAGAAACCCCAAGTAAAAGATGACGTGAGTGTAACGGTGTATGATGAAGGGTACCTGCCGATGCCCAATGTCAAGTTTATGGTGGATGGTAGAGAATATATGACCGATGGCAGTGGTAAGTTTGCCATCAAAGCCTCGATGGTTGATGTGGGCAAATTTTCGGTGGATGGTTACGAAATAGCCACTTTTGACTTTGACAGCGAGGGCAACTACGTGTTTATCGTGGTCAAGTCGGAAAACAGTACTGGGGTGCCGCCCACTCGCGAACCCGTGGACTCGCTGGTGATCGATTACCGCAATGATTTTTACGGCGTAATCAATGAGTTGGAAATGCGCAAGCAATCATTGGCGGAGCGGGGCGAGAAAATCAGGGAAGAAATGGAGCGGATCGCGGGCAAACTTTCAAACGAAAAAAACATCAATGACCAGCAGCGCAGCAATTTGAACAAATATTTGAAAAACCTGGAGGACGCGCTGGTTACCAATGACTTGGCCTACGAAGATGCCGCCGCCAAGTCGCGCAAGATTGTGGATCAGTTAAAATCCACCCTGCTACAAAAAGACGAGACCATTGAAGTAATCGAAGAGAACCGCCAAGACACCCTGTTCAACTTTTACTTAGTGGCAGGGGTCGCTTTGGCCCTGCTCATCATCGCGGTGATCTATTATCGGTTGGCCAACAAGATCAATAAGCAAAAAGAGGAGATCCAAGACCGGAACCAAGAACTTGAGCAAGCCTACCGCAACATCAAAACCATTAGTGACGTTGGGCAAAAAATAACCGCTTCGCTCGATTTCAAAACTTTGATCAACACCGTAAATGCCAACTTGGCCACCGTGATTGATTCCTCGGCCTTTGGGGTCGGGGTGGTCAATGAAGTCGATCAAAAGATCGAGTTCATGGACTTTATCGAGAACGGTAAAAAGCAAACCTTTCACTACGAAAAAATTGATGACAAGAATAAATTTTCGGTTTGGTGCATTAAAAACCAAAAAGAAGTCATCATTCAAGATTTGGCTACTGAATGGAAGAAATATTTGAACGTCAGCCATTATCCCGTGACGAGCGAAATGCCCAAATCGTTGATTTATCTACCTTTGCTGCGCAACCAAAAAGCGATCGGTGCCGTGACGGTGCAAAGCCTAAAGCAAAACGCCTATTCGGAGATTGATGTCAAAATTTTGCAAGCTTTGGTCTCCTATATTTCCATCGCATTGGACAATTCCAATGCGTATGAAATCATCAAGCGGCGAAACAAGGACATTACCGACAGCATCCGCTATGCCCAAACCATCCAAGACGCCATCTTGCCCAGCCCCCGGCTATTGCAAGATACCTTAGGCGAGAATTTTGTCGTTTATCGCCCCAAAGACTTGGTATCCGGCGATTTCTACTGGCTCAATCGTGTTTCGCCATTGTCTCCCTCCTATTCCGAGGATGACGCCGCGCACCATTCTGCTATCCAGCACGGGGAGAAAGTATTCTTTGCCGTGGGGGATTGTACCGGTCATGGGGTTCCGGGAGGTTTTATGTCCATGATAGCCAACCACTTGCTCATTGAACTCGTGGAAGTGAAGCGAATAGAAGACCCGGCCCAAGTATTGGAACAGTTGGACGTCCGCGTGCGGCAATCGCTAAAACAATACGATAAAGTAAATGACGACGGTATGGACATTTGCTTTTGCCAGATCGAAAAATTGATGGATGCCGAAGGCAACCCAACCGGCCAGACCAAGCTCGTGTTTGCTGGGGCCCGCCGATCCCTCTATTGTTACTTGAAACGGGAGCAGCGACTGGACACCATTAAGGGCAACCGCACTTCGGTGGGTGGCCTGCAGCGCAAAGAAACTGCTTTTGTCAGCCGGGAGATTGTGCTCAACCAAGGGGACATCGTCTATATGCTCACCGACGGCATGGCTGACCAAAACAATGCTGGCCGCCAAAAGTATGGCACCCGCCCGCTGCGCGATCTGCTGGAGGCCAATGCTGAACTGTCGCTGGCCAAGCAGAAAGAGCTGATCGAGGAGTCGCTCCTCCAGCACATGAAAGGCATGGAGCAGCGCGATGACATCACCATCATCGGGTTCAGAATATAGTGCCCAGACTTGGCCATGCAGTGCCACCGGCCAAATCAAGTTAACGGCTAGAGGATGGACAGGCAAAAAATAGGTACACTACTGCTTTGGACATTGGCAACCACATTTGTGTTTATTAATGTGGTTGCTGTTTTTCATTCATACAAATTCACCCACTTCGGTAGCAGCAATACTGCCAAAACCAAAGACCCCAAAAAGCTAACGACCGGACAGAAAATTTCCACTTTGATTTTTGGCATAGACAACCCAAGACCGGTCAACAACAAAACACCTTCTACCGAATTTGAAACCGTCATTCTCAACAGTAACTGATGTTACGCAGAGTGTGTTTTTGACAAAGTTAAATTATCAAAATTACTTTGTTTTATAGAGTCATGCAAGCCCGTAGCAACGTTTTCGGCCAAAA
>JAYUVL010000448.1:0-3358 GCA_043754075.1 Cytophagales bacterium
TATACTGAAAAATAAGTGGTTTAAAAAATTTTGGTTTTACAAATTATTCAAAATCAAGGGAATCAATCCTATAAATTGTTCAAATCACTTTAATCCTAGTATAAAAAGTAAACGAAAGGCTTGCGATTGTCTGGCCTTGGCTTGGTGCCCGAGCAATGATCGGCCTACTACTTTTCGGTTACTGATCTTGTGCTTATCTTTGGGCGACTCCGGGGCTGACAAACCAAGGACTGGCTGAACACGTTCAAAAGGCTGGCCGCCATTTTTGGGAAACCTGGTAGCCACTGGTGGCTGGCCAACGAAATTTTACCGCTCATTTTTAATTCAATCCAATCAATGACTTTACTCCGCATCGGCATTTTCTTTGGTGGTCCTTCGCGCGAACGCGAAATTTCCTTCGCTGGCGGGCGCACCGTGCTCGACAACCTTGACCGCAGCCTGTTCATCCCCATTCCGATTTTTGTGGACAGCCTTGGCCATTTTATCATGATCGAGCCAGCGTACCTGCAAAAAGGTCATATCCGGGAATTTTACCCACCGCAAAATAGTCGCAAAGCGGAGGATCCATTCAGCATTTATGCCGAGTCACTCGGGGAAAAAACCGACGAAGCCCAGCTGGAAATGATTGCCGCTGTGGGGCAGCAACTCCGGCCCAGCGATTTTCGCCATTACATCGATTTTGCATTTATTGCCATGCACGGCGCTCCCGGCGAAGATGGCAGCTTGCAGGGCCTGTTTGAATGGTATGGCCTGCCCTACTCTGGCCCGGGCATTTTCGGATCGGCCGTGGGCATGGACAAGCCCCTGCAAAATGCACTGATCATGCAGATCACGGGCATGGAAAAACGTCAGTTGGTGATCAGCCGGCACACTTGGGACCGCAGTGAACCAGCCGATATTTTTGGGCAGGTGAAAGCAGCCATCGGCTTGCCCGTGGTGGCCAAAGCTCCCCATGGCGGTTCATCCATTGGGGTGGCCATTGTCAAACATGATGATGTTGCGGCATTTGTCCGCGCTGTGCAGCAATGCTTTTTTATGATCCCCGTGGCCAAGAACCAGTGGCAGCCGCTGGATGAAAAAGGCAAGCATGATTTTGTGCAGAAACTGGCCCATCTGGATGTGAGCATTGGCTATCCGGTGGTGTTTGAGGCAGCTTCCCGTGTGACCGACACGGGGGCCATCCTTTATCACCATCCCCAAGACCTGCGGGAAAAACTGGATGATTATTTTTCCTATTCCGATACGGATGCCGTATTAACCTCAGTCAATGGGGAAGAAGAAGTTTTGTTTGAAGAGTTTATAGCCGGAAAGGAGTTTTCTTGCGGCGTGATCCAAGATGAAACCGGCGAACCGATTGCCCTGCCCCCCACGGGCATCGAGGCCGAGGTGTTTGATTTTCATTCCAAGTACCAATCCAAGTTGACCAAGAAAATCATGCCTGTGGATGTGCCCCTGCCGCAGTTGCACGAGATCCACCGCCAGATCCGGCTGGTGGCCAAAAGCTTGCGCTTGGGGGTGTGCGCCCGGATCGATGGCTTCGCCACGGCTGACGGGCGGGTGCTGCTCCATGACCCCAATACCATCCCGGGGATGTCGCCCACGTCGCTCATTTTCAAACAAATGGTGGAAATTGGCCTCGCGCCCAGCCAAGCCCTTACCTATTTTGTCCGGGCCTCCCTGCAAGATCGGGCCCGCACTGGCAAGCACACGTGGGCCGTCAAACAGTTGTTGACCGATTTGGACCGGGCCATTGCCCGCGAAGTAGCCCATTTGCCGGAGCGGCGCAAAGTCGCCATTCTTTTCGGCGGGTTTGTCCACAACCAAGAAGAATCTCTGGCCACTGCTCGCCGAATGTTTGCCAAGTTGGCCGCCTCGGGGCAGTATGCCCCCGTGCTGGTATTGCTCACCGGCAGCCGCGACCAGCACGTACTGCACCGCATCCCGGTCAATCTATTGTTCAAAGAAAGTTTGGCCGATCTCAAAACGGCCTTGTTTGCCGACAAACACCCCCTCATTGCCGAGTGTGTGGCCAATGGCCAATCGTTGGCCCAAAAATATGCCGGAGGATTTGACGAAACCGTCGTCCAGTTGACCTATGAAACCTTGGCCGCGCAAGTAAGCCGGGCTTTTGTCGCCACTGATGAACTAGGGGTAAATGAGGATGGATCGGCTCAATCCTTCCTACAGGCGGTTGGGCTGGCCCATTTTGAGCCGGACGTCGCCGAAATAGACTAACCGGGAGGGCCTCCACTGGTATTTCCTTTTTGTAAGCTAGCCGTCGATAGGTGGAGATATGTTGTTGGCAATCAGTTGGTTATTGACAAGTTTATGAAGCGCAATGCTAATCAAAACCGGAACTGTAAAGAGGAAGCAAGCAATAACCTACTTTTCTGTTATTTCGTATCTTTGCGTAAAGAACTGAACCAAAAAGTTATGCAGTTTGCTGACATAAAAAATGACATTGCTTTTCGCAAAATATTCGGCAACGAAAATAAGACTGAAATCTTAATTTCGTTTCTTAATGCGGTGCTAAAATTGGAAGGCAATAAGCAAATTATGTGGGTTGAAATTTTGGTAGTGTTACAGAATGTATGCCGATTTCATGCGGCGTTTTTGCGGAAGATATAAGCTTTTATCATCCCATAGTGCATGTCGTCCTTTTTAGAAAAACAAATCGTCCGGCGGCACAACCGCTTGATATGTGTCCGGAAGTTAAGGTTTTGCCTTTCAATCTTTTGTGTCTTTTTCTTGGAGACGACGTGCTTGTCCGGCGGGATGTGCTTCTTGTAACTTTTCCAGTCATCGGTATAAAATTTGTCTATCTCCAAATGGGCCAGCTTCTTGAACAGCTTTTTACAAGTGGCATCGTTGCGCTTGCCGATCTGGAAGGCCAGTATCCTGCCCGTGTCGGCGCACTGGGCGTACCACACCCACCGCTTGCCCGCCTTTCTCCTGCCAACCCAGCTCCACATCTCGTCCACCATCACCCGCCCGTAGTGCCCCTGTGGGCTGGGCTCCGTGTGGGCGCGGAACCACAGGCGCAGGACCAGGATCACCGTTACCGCGCTGATCCCCAGCACGTTGGCGATGTCGCGGATGCCGCTGGCCCGCATGGCCATCGCCGGGACGGTGCGCTTGACCCGCGGGTCGGCCCCCTTGTACATGTACTCAAACTGGAACTGCTTGCCGCACTTTTTGCAGCGGAAGTTCTGCTTGCCGTTGGGCTTGACGCCGTTTTTCTTAACTTCGGGGCTGTCGCAATGCGGACAGTACACCTTGACCAGGACGTGACACATCCCGTAAAGGTACTGGCCGCTTGCGGCATTTTTCATGGCAGCATACATTCTGTAACACTACC